>JAQGNK010000215.1 GCA_028291905.1 Polaromonas sp. | reverse complement strand
AAAAAATACGGCGTGACCCGCGCCGAGGTCGATGAATTCGCCTCCCATTCCTTCGCCAAGGCGGTGGCCGCGCAGGAAAGCGGCTTTCACGCCGGCGAGATTGTGCCGGTCGTCAGCGAGCAGTTCGCGCTGGAAGGCTACCAGCCGCGCGGCATCCGGCTGCAGGGCAAGCTGACTGAAGTGGCCCGCGACACCCATGCCCGGCTGTCGCCCGTGGACGTGCTGGCCAAGCTCAGGCCGGTCCATGAAGGCGGCGTGCAGACCGGTGGCAACAGCGCGGCGCTGGTCGATGCGGCCGCCGCCGCCGTGGTCGCCTCGGGCGCCTATGCCAAGGCCCAGGGCAAAAAGCCGCTGGCCCGCGTGGCGGCTGTAGCCATCGTCGGCGTGCCGCCCGAGATCATGGGCATCGGCCCGGTGCCGGCCATCCGGCTGCTGCTGGCGCGCACCGGCATGGCGCTGGACGAGATCGGCCTGTTCGAGATCAATGAGGCGCAGGGCGCGCAGACGCTGGCCGTGGGCCGCGAGCTGGGCCTGGACCTGGGCAAGCTCAACGTCAACGGCGGCGCGATTGCGCTGGGCCATCCGCTGGCGGCCACCGGCGTGCGGCTGACGCTCACCCTGGCCCGCGAAATGAAGCGAGCCGGCGTGCGCTGGGGCATCGCCTCGGCCTGCATCGGCGGCGGCCAGGGCATTGCCCTGCTGCTGGAGAACACCGACGCCGGCTGAAAGTTGAAAATTCAAGCAAAAGTGGCTCTGGCGCATACAGTGCCTGCGCAAGTAGCTATGAAAACAGTAGCAATCAAGAACAATTCAAGCGAAATATGGCTGCGGCGCAGGTTCTGCCTGCGCAGGCAGCTATCAAAGCAATAGCATCAAGGAGCCATGCATGAACATCCAAGGACAAGCGGCACTCGTCACCGGCGGCGGTTCCGGCCTGGGCGAAGCCACCGCCCGCGAGCTGGCCCGCCTGGGCGCGAAGGTCGCCGTGCTCGATCTGGACCTGGCGCAGGCCCACAGGGTTGCCGCTGACATCGGCGGCATCGCCTGCCCCTGCGACATCACCGACAGCGACAGCCTGCAGGCGGCCATCGCCCAGGCGGCCGAGCAGCACGGCCCGGCGCGCATCCTGATGCACATCGCCGGCATCGGCGCGGCCAAGCGCATCATCGCCAGGGACGGCAGCCCGGCGCCGCTCGAAGACTTTGCCCGCGTCGTCAATGTCAACCTGATCGGCACCTACAACGCGGCCCGGCTGTTCGCCGCCGAATGCGCCAAGCTGCTGGCGCTCGAAGACGGCGAGCGCGGCGTGATGGTGTTCACCGCCTCGGTCGCGGCCTTTGACGGCCAGGTCGGCCAGCAGGCCTACAGCGCCTCCAAGGGCGGCGTGGTCGGCATGACGCTGCCGATGGCGCGCGACCTGGCGCAGCACGGCATCCGCGTCTGCACCATCGCGCCGGGCCTGTTCAGCACGCCGCTGATGAAGACCCTGCCCGAGCCGGTGCAGGCGTCACTGGCCGCCAGCATCCCGTTTCCGGCGCGGCTGGGCAAGCCGGAAGAGTTCGCGCAGCTGGCCTGCCACATCGCCACCAACACCCACCTGAACGGCGAGGTGATCCGGCTGGACGGCGCGCTGCGCATGGCGCCGCGCTAGTGCGGCCTGGCTGTAGCCAGCCATCCGATTTTTAACATTAAACAGGCCTGTGGCGCAGGCAGGCAGTGCGCAGACAGCTATTAATTCAGTAGCAAGCAGCAGGCCTCCGCTGCAAGCCGGAGCGATTTCGTCCTTCTCACCCGTTCATCACAAAGGCCATCATGAGCAAAACCACCGTCTATGACATCAAGGTGCAGTTCGGCGACTGCGACCCGGCCGGCATCGTGTTCTATCCCAACTTCTCGAAGTGGATGGATGCGTCGTCGCTGCATTTCTTCATGGAATGCGGCGTGCCGCCCTGGCGCGAGCTGGTCAAGACCACCGGCATCATCGGCACGCCGCTGCTCGAGCTGACCAACAAGTTCATGCGGCCCGCCACCTATGGCGAAACGCTGCAGGTGTACACCAGCATCGAGGAGTGGCGCCACAAGGTGTTCATCCAGAAGCATGTGGTCAAGCGTGGGGATGACCTGCTGTGCGAAGGCCTGGAAACGCGGGCCTTCGTGATCCGGCCGCCCGAGACACCCGACCGCATCAAGGCGATTCCGGTGCCGGACGACATCCGCGCGAAATGCAGCTGAATTTTCGTTTTGAGATCGTTAATTAAAGGAGACATTCATGACACTGAACAAGACCGCGATTTTCACCGCCATGGCGGCCCTGCTGGCCTCAAGCGCCGCGCTGGCCGACATCACCATCGGCGTGAGCCTGCCGCTGACCGGACCGGCCTCGGGCCTGGGCATTCCGGTGAACCAGCAGATGAAGCTGTGGCCGGCCAGCATCGGCGGCGAAAAAGTCAAACTCATCATCCTGGACGACGCCACCGACCCGACCAACGGCGTGAAGAACGCCAAGCGCTTCGTCACCGACGACAAGGTGGACATCATCCTGGGCTCGGTCGCCACGCCGGTGGCGATTCCGATTGCCG
>JAQGNK010000183.1 GCA_028291905.1 Polaromonas sp. | reverse complement strand
CGGCAATGGCGGCGGCGCGGGCAAGATCGCCTATGAGATGGGCATGGTCGAGGGGCTAAAGCGCGGCTTTGCGGTCACCAATACAGACATGGGGACCGCGCCCGACATCAACAGCACGATTGACCATCCCGAGCGCTGGACCGACTTCGGCCATCGCGCGACGCACGAGATGACGCGCGTCGCCAAGGCAATGGTGACGTCCTTCTACAAGGTCGCCTCGTTCCGCTCCTATTTCGAGGGCTGCTCGACCGGCGGCCAGCAGGCGCTCAGTAGCGCACAGCGCTACCCGAGCGACTACGACGGCATCCTGGCGGGGGCTCCGGGCAACAATCGGACCCACGTTGCGAGCTACTTCTTGTGGAACCATGCCGCGCTGAACGCATCTGCAGCCGCAAAGCTGACGCAGAACCAGTGGTCGATGGTGTCGCGCGCAGTGCTTGCCAGCTGTGCCGGCAAGGATGGCGGCACGCCCGGTGACCGCTTTCTAACCGATCCGCGCAGCTGCCGCTTCGATCCGGCGACGCTCCCCGTCTGCAAGGTCGGCGCCTCGTCAGATGATTGCCTCACCCCAACGCAGCTTGACACCGTGCGCCGGCTGCATGCCGGTCCCGTAAACCCGCGCACTGGAGAGCGCATTTATGCTGGCTTGACCTTAGGCAGTGAAGACCAGCCGCTCGGCCCGACGATGCAAGGTGACCCGGCAACCTGGCCGGATCAGCAGTTCTATCCGTTCAGATGGGCGCTCGGGGCGGCATTTGCGCCAGCGCAATTCAACTTCGACCGCGATCTCGACCGCGTCGATGCGCAACTCGCCAGCACGCTCAACGCCAACAGCGCTGACTTGTCGAGCTTCGCACGGCGGGGCGGCAAGCTGATGGTCTACACGGGCCTATCTGATCCGGCGGTGCCATTCGCCGAGGTAATCCACTACTACGACCGGGTGGTTGCCAGCACCGGCACAGCAAAGGCGGCCGCCGACTTTGCACGGCTGTTTCTGGTGCCGGGCATGGGACACTGCTTCAGCGGGCCGGGGGTGACCAATTTCGGCCAGCCTTTCACGTCAGACGTGCCGCCGGCCGTGCAGAACGATGCGCTGATGACGCTGGTGGCCTGGACTGAAAGTGGCCAAGCGCCCGCCATGCTTATCGCACGCAAGCCCGCCGGTGACGGCCACCCCGCGCAGGAGCGTCCGGTCTGCGCTTATCCCGCACTGCCCGAATACCGGGGCGGTGAGGCCACCAAGCGCACAAGCTTCGCCTGCACGGACCGTGCGCGCGGTACCGAGCAGGCACCCGCACCTCGCTACCTCAACTGAGCTTGCGGCTGTACTGAGAAGTCTCATATCAACACCACTCATCTCACGAAACGAAAGCAGGGCTTCAGTCAAGCTCACCACGGGCGGCCGCAACAATAAGCTGGTCGACCACGTGACGCACTCGAGGACTGAGGTGTGACTGTTTAGGCCAAACCGCATGCACATCAACCGCCGTGGACGACAGCTCTTTCAGAACAGGAATGAGCAGCCCCCGAGCGATTGGTTCTCTCAAAACAGAAATGGGCAGTTGCAAAAGGCCAAGTCCCGCAATTGCGGCCTCCACCATGGCTTCGCCGTCACTCATTTGGTGAGTGGCAGGCGGGTGAATTCGCCTTTCGTGCCCCTGATCCATCACTGCCCAATACAACGGCGGGCCATTGACGCTGCCCATGCCCATGACGCAGTGATGTGCACCGACATCATCAAGCGTCTTAGGCTCTCCTCGTGCGCGAAGGTACTCCGGCGATGCGCAGATAACCCGATCCTGCGTGACCAAGTGCCTTCCTATCAGGTGGCTGCTGTCTTTCAACGCGCCGAATCTGACCGCCAAGTCCACATCCTGCGACAAGAGATCGCTGGTGGTATCGGTGAAAGTAAGTGACAGGGTCAGTTCAGGATGTGACCGAGCAATTCGCAGCAAGATGGGCAGCACAATCCGACGGCCAAATACAACAGGCATATTGATGCGCAACCGGCCGCTCAGCACCTGATTGCTTGACGCAAGGGCCGCTTCTGCCGCCTTGATCTCATCGACCGCGGCAGAACACGCCGTCAAATAAGCCTCGCCGTCTGCCGTCAGGCGGATGAGCCGAGTTGTTCGATGAAAAAGCTTGAATCCCAGTCGCTCCTCCAGTCGCGTGACGGACTTTCCCACCGCAGATTTGGTCAGTCCGAGTCTTTCAGCAGCTTGCGTAAACGTTTTTGCTCTCGCTGCGGCAACGAATACCGTGACGCCCGAAAGTGGGTCATCTTCAATCAATGTGAATCTTTCTTCTACAGACAGTAGAAATTTCTAACCTGCATTTTCTGCTGCTCTAAATAACATCGTGTGCTTTTTACGAATTGCGACTGCTCTTAGAAGTTGTCTCGGGTCTTGTGCAAGCACGCCACCTGTCTAACGCACGCTTCATGCACAGCAACGTATTAAGCACGCCAATGCGTCAGTCTCACCAAAGCGTTCGCCTCAAAGTGCCTCACATTGAAGCATGCGCGACTAAGCGCCCTTGGTCCTTTCATTGAATGACACGCCCGTATCTATTTCTGAATTTTCTTACTTTCAATCTCTCACCTGATAAATCATCCATGAATCAATCTCAGCACTTATGAAGTATGCGATTTTTTAGTGGATTCAGATTCTACTCTTGGTGGATAAAAAGTCTTAAGAAAAAGGCTCACTTCTTGCGAGCAAAGCGCATGGCATTAGCCGGCCTTCCTCTGTGTTCATCAAAGTTAATACAAAGCACCAATGAAGTGCAGGATGCACCTGTAAATTGTTACCAGGAAGATTACCGGAAGCCATTGGTCATTTATGTTGCGACCACAAGCGTTGAATGCGCTTGAGTACGGCCAGCAGTGATGACCTTGTACCGCGTGCGCTTTGCGCGTGCTTCGTAAACCAACGGCCCCCAGGCCAAGAAAGTAGAACATGACTTATCGCCCCAATAAGACTGCAGCAGACCCCGTATGCGCAAACCGCCGCTCGGCCCTTAAAGCAATAGCAAGCACATTCGCCGCTGCTAGCCTGCCAGGCATGGTGAGTGCTCAAGGCAACAAGATCATGATGAAACTCGCGATTTCGTTATCGCAAGCTCATCCAACCGTGGTCGGCCTCCAAGCTGCATGCGCAGAAATTCTGAAAGTGACGAATGGCCAGTTGGTGATCGATGTATTTCCAAATGGGCAGCTCGGTAGCGACTCTGACACGATCTCCCAAGTCCGCTCAGGCGCCATCGAAATGGTCTGTACCACAGGCGCTGCATGGTCAACATTGATCCCTGCTGCTGCGATTCCTTCGGCTCCATTTGCATTCGTTGACCTCAAGTCCGCGTTTGCCGCCATGGATGGGGATCTGGGTGCTCATATCCATGGCGCGTTTGCGAAGGTCAATCTGGCCCAGGTCGGTAAAACCTGGGATCACGGATACCGTCATATCACGACGAGCACCAGGCCTATCACTACCGTGCAGGACTTGCGCGGAATAAAGCTCCGGGTCCCGGCAACGCCGGTGTTGCAGATCATGTTCAAGGGCCTTGGCGCGTCTCCTACGTCGATCTCACTCGGCGAAGCCTACACCGCACTTCAAACACGCGTAGTGGATGGACAGGAAAACCCACTTGCCATCATTGAGGCGCAGCGGTTCTACGAAGTGCAGAAATTCTGTTCCCTCACGGGTCACTCATGGGACGGTGTGTGGATTGCTGCCAACCCGCGCGTCTGGAACGCCGTTCCCGAGAACCTGCGGCAAGTCGCCACTCGTGTGTTCGACGCGCATGCCATCAAAACCCGGGCGGCGTTGGCGACGCTTTCCGCTTCGCTTCAAGAGAGCCTGAGCAAACGGGGTCTTGTGTTCAACGCTGTGAATGTGCAGCCCTTTCGCGAGGCGCTGCAGAAAGCCGGGACTTACAAGGAACTTGAAGACAAGTTCGGTAAGGAAGGTTGGGCCTTGCTTGAAAAGCAAGTCGGTCAACTGGCCTGATGAAGGGGCGGGGAAATGACCACTCAAATTATGACTGATGCTTTTCATGAGTTAGCGTCGAGCAAGGTAACTTCCAAAGCCGCCAGGCCGAGGGCATTTAGCTGGATCAATGCGTTGGAAATGCTGTCTGCCGCGTTGATTGCAGGGATCGTCATCCTTCTGTTTGGAGGAGTGGTTTCCCGCTATTTGTTTTCGGTGCCACTCGACTGGGTCGATGAAAGCGTCTCCATGGGGTTTATATGGGTTGGCATGCTGGGGGCCGTGATTGCAATGCATCGCAATGAACACCTGCGCTTGACGACTTTTGTCGAGATGCTCCCAGAGCGGCCACGAGCTTATGTCCAGGCTGTCGCTATTCTTTGCGTGGCAGCGTTTTTGGTCGCCCTGATCGGACCCGCTGCCCTCCATGCGAAAGATGAATGGGTCATCGAAATGATGACTCTGCACATTCCGGTGACCTTTCGGGTTGGTGCCATCGCCGTTGGTGCGCTGCTCATGCTGGTCGTGGTTTTGCAGAACGCCTGGAGGACGATACCGAAGCCGACTTTCTGGGGCGCCTTTGCAACAGTCGGTTTGGTCTTCGCGGCCTTCTACTTCGCGGCTCCGACACTCATGCTTTTCAAGGGCGCGAGTCTGATGATCTTCTTGGTCGTGCTGGTCGGCTTGCTGCTCCTGGCCGGGGTCCCCATCGCGTTCTGTTTTGGTCTGGGGGTCATCAGTTTTCTAGCCTTTTCGACCTCGATTCCCTTGCAGACCGTGGTTGGTCGAATGGACGAAGGCATGTCCAACCTTGTACTGGTGTCGGTGCCGGTCTTCGTTCTGTTGGGTTGTGTGCTCGACTCTACCGGGATGGGCAAAGCCATCATTGAAGTTCTGGCTTCGATGATTGGCCACATCAAGGCAGGCATGTCATACGTCCTGCTCACATCACTTTTCATCGTCTCGGGCATTTCGGGCTCCAAGGTTTCCGACATGGCCACGGTGGCGCCGGCCCTGTTTCCTGAAATGACCCGTCGAGGCAACAAGCGCTCCGAAATGGTAGCGTTGCTTGGAACTGGCGCGGCCATGGCAGATACCGTCCCGCCAAGCATTGTTCTGATTGTTTTGGGTTCTGTTGCCGGCGTATCAATTGCCGGGCTGTTCCAGAGCGGGATTGTTGTCGCTATGGTCCTCTTGCTTACCCTGGTAGCTGTCGCACGTTGGAAAGCCAGGCATGAAAAATCAGGAGCTAAGCGTCCACCCTGGAAAGTGATCGGCCGCCTGACTCTCGTGGCCTCTCCTGCACTCGCACTGCCGTTCGTCATTCGCAGTGCGGTTGGTGAAGGTATTGCGACCGCAACGGAGGTGTCAACCATCGCTGTTATCTACGCCATGCTGGTCGGCCATTTTCTCTACGGTGGAATTGGTGTCAGAAAACTCTATTCGATGCTTGTGGAAACAGCCGCATTGAGCGGAGCCATTTTGATGATTTTGGGGACGGCGTCAGCGATGGCCTGGGCGATTACCCAAAGCGGCATTGTCCAAACCCTCTCTCAATTTCTGACCACATTGCCAGGAGGGCGGGTCGCGTTCTTCGGCGTGTCCATCGTCGTCTTCGTAATCCTTGGTTGCCTTCTCGAAGGTTTACCGGCAGTGCTCCTGCTCGCACCGATCATGTTCCCCATCGCCAAGGGCTTGGGAATCAACGACATCCAGTATGCAATGGTGATGGTGTCGTCGATGAATATCGGTCTGATGCTGCCTCCTGTCGGCGTCGGCTTCTACGTCGCCTGCCGAATAGGCGAAGGGCGGCCGGAAGAGGTCATGCGAGCCATCTGGCCTTACATGGGCGCCCTGCTGGCTGGAGTCATCATCATTGCAGCCGTGCCAGCCATTTCTACATTTGCCTTGTAGATACCTAGACACGGCCAGATGGCGCATCGAAGCGATGACCATGTAGCGTGATGTGCTACCCAGTTGTGAATATAGGTCGCCAATAATCTTTGTTAATAAATTTAAAATTATTTCCGCATTATAAATTCAGCCCACTAAATTCCCATTGAAAGAATATATGAACCAACACATCAACTTCCTTCCTTTTAATAAGCTGCCCGCTATACCGCGTGGAAAGGGTATCGTCAACTATCTGATTGCCAGCAAGAAAGTAGGCGCCATCGCAATCCACACCGGCATCTCGGAGTTACCTGTAGGTATTCCTGTTCCACGTCATTCGCACAATAGCGAAGAGCAAGTTACCGTCCTCGAGGGCAAGGTGAAGATTATGTTGGGCGATACGGAACAAGTATGCGGCAGGTTTGACTCCACATTCATTTCTGCTGGCGTGGAGCATGAATTAATCAATGTGGGTGAAGAAACGGCATATGTTCTGGTTGTATATGGATCGCCAGATGTGAATCGCACGTTTGCAGGTACCGGAGAAACGGTTGGTATTGGCTCCGAAGGAGATCGTTTCGAAGAATGATATTCCTGCGAAGGCCGAGACATCATTTCTCTTGAACCTTCACATTTAAACTTCGTTAACCAATAACTTAGTCAGTTTGGTTACGTTATCCCACAGCGAATGCTGCGGCAGCTTCACTTTCCATGAAACTCGTGCGGCTCGATCTTGATGGCAGTGAAGTCTTGCTTGCAGACCACATGCCCTTTGGAGGACTATTTGCGGGGCATCCGGCTGATGCCCCGCAACCGCCAGTTCAAAAAGCTGGTGTTTTTCCGGCCTTATAAGAAAACCCGCTAACAGCACATCGAAGCGCTGTTTGGTGTAAGCATCGACTAGCCGCTGATGTCACCCCATCTGCCACATAAGCTGCGCGTCGCCTTATCGATCAAAGGGGAAAGATCACGCCCTTGGCACGGCTGCGCCGCCTGGGTACGGCCAGCCCCAAAAGAATGGGCTTTTGTCTTTCCTAAGCTGGGGCGGTGCTTTGATCCCAGTTCCAGCTGGACTACATCGGGGGGTGTTGCGCTACGTCGCACGACGCAACAATGCACGCAGACACATATAAGAGTGAAGAATGCACCCGGTTTTCATAAAGTGGTTATATTTTTTAAAAGAGGGGCGTCTTTATCCCGAACTTGCGACCCGCGCAGCGCAAGGCACATCCAGTACACCCAAGCTGGTCGTCTTTGATAACGTGGAAACGATAACTTGTGTGCTCAAGCAGTTCCAGATTGAGGAATTTGTCGTTAGCGCAGCTGCCCTGGGCGGTCTAGCGTTCTACCAGGTCGAGCACATCAATTGATCTGACGATGGGTTCTGGACCTGGAGCGGCAGTTGCCGCTTAAGTGTAAGCAAGCAAACAAGCAACGTTGTGGCGGTGTCACTTACAACAAAAGCTCAAGATTTCTTTTTCATAAGTGATTTGTTTTATGTACTGATAAATTATCTAGCCTAAAATGAATTCACAATGCAGAGCCATGCGGCAAGCTCAAGCGCCTTATTCTTCTTGCTACTACAGCTGCATGGGACAGTGAGAAGACTGGCAATATCGCTTGGCAGGAACAAAAAGCACCAGAATGAAGCAACACGACATTCATCAAAACGCCTTGGCCAAAGCGCTGCCGTTGATGCTTATTCTCACAGTGGTGTGGGGCACCAACTGGGCGCTTTTTCCACTGGCCGTTCGTGAGGTTTCAGTGTGGACATTTCGCGCCGTGTGCCTGCTCGGCTCGGGCACGTTATTACTCGCCATCGCCCGGATTAAGGGTATATCTCTACACGTTCCATCTCACCAGCGATTGAGCCTTGGAACTGCCGCGCTTGTCTACCTGGTAGTCTGGAATGTAGGGAGCACCTACGCAGCGATCCTCATCCCCTCAGGGCAGGCGGCTATTCTCGGCTTCACGATGCCGTTGTGGGCGACGCTGATCTCATGGCTCGTGCTGGGTGAAAAGCCGTCAAGGCGAGTCGTCGCCAGCGTTGTTCTAGCCAGCGCTGGCGTCGCATTCCTTGTCATTGCCGCACGACATACTTATGCATCAGCGCCGCTCGGGTTTTTCCTCGGTCTTTCAGCAGGAATTGGATGGGCCTGCGGCACGCTCATTCTCAAGCGCGCTACTATTTCCGTTCATGTGATTGTCTCCACGGGTTGGCAACTGGTGATTGCGGGCGTTCCGATATCCATTGCAGCCTTGGCGCTGGGCTCGCGTGAGCCTTTCCTGCCCTCACTAGCGACGGTGATGATCATTGGCTATATCACGATCGTACCGATGGCCTTGGGCAACATAACCTGGTTCTCAATCGTTGACATGATGCCCGCGACCGTTTCCGGCCTTTCTGCTGTCTTGGTGCCCATGGTTGCCATGGTCAGCGGGGCAATGATTCATGGGGAGCCACTCGGGCCGCTTGAAATAGGCGCCATGATGTGCTGTGGGGCATCACTGCTACTGGTGCTGTTGAAATCCAAAGGGGCTGCCAGAAGCGCCTGACGAAGATTGTCACAGTGACGCCGAGTAGTTTGGTAAATTGCCAATACGGTTTGGTTTCAGTCCAGCCCTCCCTTGGCTGCATGGGCCACCGGCTGGTCAACGACGTAACCCACGCGCGAGCCAAGCTGGGCATGGATCGACAAAGCCGCGTTTTACTCAACCATGCGATCAATGACTGAATGACTGGCGCGATGTGGTGCGCCGAAAGATCAACATTCCTGCGGCCATTTTTCAGGCAATGAAAGCAGCAACTTGCCTAGCCAGCAAAGGGCGCAATCTGCGATTTCTGACGCGACACTGTTCAGCTACGCCTTGACCGGACACGGAGATCATTTTTTAATATTAAAAAATCCTGTCAAATTGCAAACAATCAGCGGCGTTTCCTGAAGCGCTGAGATCGTCCAAAATGCATTGAAGTGTTGCGCCAAAGCAGACTACGCTCCTGAGACAATAGTCTAGGTTGGAAGAAAATCATCAGGACTGGGGATGGGAAAGGTCTGCACATGCCTAATATGATGAAGGCTGTTGTCATGCACGAGCCGGGGCCGCCGGAAGTGCTGAAGCTTGAAAGGCGTGCGGTACCAGAGCCGCTGCCGGGTGCGGTATTGATCCGTGTGGAGGCGTTTGGGTTGAACCGCTCCGAGCTCTTCACCCGGCAGGGCCACTCGCCAGGCGTGCGGTTTCCACGTGTACTGGGCATTGAGGCAGTAGGCACAGTTGTCAACGCACCGTTGGGCGAATTCCAGCAAGGCCAGACGGTCGCCACAGTAATGGGGGGCATGGGGCGTGCTTTTGATGGAAGCTATGCCGAATATATTCGGGTGCCTGCGCACCAGGTGCAAGCCTTCACCACCGAACTGCCGTGGGACAGGTTGGGGGCATTGCCAGAGATGCTCCAGACTGCTTGGGGCGCGCTTTTCAGGGCACTGCGCTTGAAAAAGGGCGAGCGCTTGCTGATCCGGGGCGGAACCACATCAGTGGGCCTGGCAGCTATTGCGATCGCAAAAGCGCACGGCGCGCAGGTTGGTGCCTCCTCGCGCCGTATAACGGGTGAGGAGCTTGTACGAATGGCAGGGGTAGATCGATTCTTTCTGGATCCCGGTGCGATTGCCGAAACGGTGCATCGGCAGTGGAGCGGTGGTGTCGATAAAGTGCTTGAATTGGTAGGGACGACGACGCTCGCAGATTCCCTGCGCTGTACGCGCGAATCAGGCATGGTCTGCATGGCCGGCATGGTCGGCGACAGGTGGTCTTTTACCGACTTCGCGCCTATGGACCTTATCCCGAGCGCCGTGTCACTCACCACCTACTCAGGCGAAGTAGCTGACTTCATGGCCATGCCCATGCAGCGCCTCATTGATCAGGTGGCAGATGGCGCCTTGCAAATCCCACCGATTCGGGTCTTTCACATCGACAGCATCGTAGAGGCACACCGGATGATGGAGACGAACAGCGCTGGCGGCAAGATCGTAGTCGTCACGCGCTAAGTTCTTTAAAGTTATCAAGTAACGCGCTGGTTTGTTTTTCCAAAGTCGCTTGTTGACAAGAGGCTGGCTTGAATCCACTCTGGTCGCGGGCCAAGGCGTGGTGTGATTCGTAGCAAACCGGGTTGCTTTGGCCTTTTGCGGCAACTTCGAATTCAAGAAAGCCGCCCTCATGACGGCGGCTCACGCATACAAATGCTCTGTATCCAATTCTCAGTAGCGACAAAGCCGCTATCTGCAAGGCCGGGCTAGAACTGGCGAGCCCAAGCCTTATAAAAGTTTATATTTTTATTGGCACGTGTAGCTGGCGGCCGCATTCACGTCACCGGTCAGGTACTTGACGCGCTTCGGATACATGCAAATCGGGCGGCTCTTGGTACCGTCGGGCGAACTGATTGGCAGTTTCTCCGGCGCCTGTTTGTTCTCAACCCACTCGACCAGTTTGCCGTACATCTGATCGGCCGAGATCTGCGGCGTCGTGGTGCCCGAGGCGCCTACGCTCCCTACTCCTCCGCAGTGCCCGCGCCCAGGAATGAGGAACAGGCGATGAAATTCCTGGGCTTTTGTATTGCCGCCCACCAAAGCCGATGAGCGGGTGTAGTAGTTAAGCTGGGCTTCCAGCGAAACAAAGGGATCAGCAATGCCAACGAAGCTCAGCATCTTTGCGCCTGAGTCCCTGAACTTGGTCAGGTCCGGATTATTGGAATCGATATTGGCGAACACTTGGTCATTCAAGACCTTGCCTTGGTAAAAGGACTGCGCGTATTGGCTGTAAGGCATCGTCATCCAACCATTCTTGCCCGTGCCCGATGCATTGATGTAGTCATCTCGCGTGTACGAAAGGTCCTGCAGGTTCCAGGCAACTTGATCCAAGACGATGCTGAGGATGCCAAGCGAGGGCGCATTGTTGACCACGCCCGCCGTGCTGTCCAGCTCGGTCCCGCGTTTGCGGCCCCACCAAAGCTGCTGTGACGTACGGATGATGCTGGTCCCATTGTCGACGGCTGGATCAGGCACAGAGCCGTCCGCTGTGGCGCCGTACCACATTTTGTTGATGGCTTGGGCCTCAACCTTCGTCACACAAGCGGCGGTGCCGTTGGTACCACCGTCGGTGGTGCAGAGCACGGCTGCGTCCTTGCTCGGGTCGTACTTGCACTGGTCATAGTAGGTCAGATAGCCGTCATGCGTTCCGTTGACAGCTGTATCGCATGCCTGCAACGCTGCGGTGGATACGAAATCGCGCTTTGCCTTCGTCAGCAACGGTAGCCCCTTGTCTGCCAGGTCGCGCTGCATCACCAGTTGCGGGTGCATCAGGCCGGGGAAATACTGGGTCTGATCCAGCGACACAGCATCGGCCACAATGCCATCGTAGTCTGACGGGTATGTCTGGGCCGATTGGTAAACGGCACGGCCACCACTGGAGCAACCGTACGCGTAGGATTTGTCGGCCGGTTTCGTGTAATACGCCGCGGCCAAGGCCTTGGTCTTCACGGACATCTCATGCACGGCCCGCCGCGAGATTTCATTCCACCCGAATGTGTTGGGACTTCCATCTGGTAACGTGAGGAACATGCCTGAAAAGCCGTCTGTGTGACCGCCATCAGTCACCACCGTCACGGTGTTGTTGGCTGCAGCAAACTGCGCGAGGCTCAACATTCCGATGCCCATTGGTGACGTGATGCTGCCACTTCCCATGAACGCGCCAGGCGCTTCGGCACGGATCCGGCCATTCCAGGTGCTTAAGCTGGGAAGCCAGATCTCAAACCCGATGCCCGCCGTGGTCGATGGCGCAGCCGCAGGACCAGGATTTCCAGGCCCGACGCGAAGCTTCACGAGGCACAGGTCCGCCGTGGCCTTTGCAGCATTGGATGGGGCAGTGGCTGCCAGCGATAGCGGATCGCCCTGTTTGAATGCTTTGACGAGCAACACCTGCGTGTTTGAATCGGACGTGAATGCGGACTTCATGGTGTCATCGCAAGACAGCGCCTTGGCTACCGGAGGCGGCGTTACGATTTCGCTGCCACTGTTCCCCCCGCAAGCAGCAAGGGAAGCGACGACCGATCCGGCAAGCAGATATTGCCGAAGCCTGGACTTGGTACGCAGGTGGCCACTTTGTTTAGTCGCCCCTGCAAAATGGCTGCAACCCGCATGAATGCTAGGTTTTCAGGGTAATTGCGGTAGTGCCAAACTCTCAGAAAGCTCAAAATATAGCTTGAGAAACTGAGAGTTTTCGCAGGTGTTT
>JAQGNK010000180.1 GCA_028291905.1 Polaromonas sp. | reverse complement strand
CGAGCGCCCCGGCGAGCTGCACCTGACGCGCGAAGGCGGGCACAGCCAGCGGCGCATCGTGCATGCCACCGACGCCACTGGCGCGGCGGTGCAAAAGACCCTGATCAAACAGGTGCGCGGCAACCCCGGCATCACGGTTTTCGAGCACCACATGCTGGTCGATCTGATCACCGACCAGCGGCTGCGCCGGCCCGGCACGCGCTGTCAAGGCGCCTACGCGCTGGACGTGGCCACCGACCGCGTGGCCACCTTCAGCGCCCGCCACACGATCCTGGCGACCGGCGGCGCCGGCAAGGTGTACCTGTACTCGACCAACCCGGACACCGCCACCGGCGACGGCATCGCGGCGGCCTGGCGGGCCGGCTGCCGGGTCGGCAACATGGAATTCATCCAGTTCCACCCCACCTGCCTGTACCACCCGCATGCCAAGTCCTTCCTGATTTCCGAGGCGGTGCGCGGCGAAGGCGGCCAGCTGCTGCTGCCGCCCGAAGCCGGCGGTGGCCGCTTCATGCCGGCGCACGACGCGCGGGCCGAGCTGGCGCCGCGCGACGTGGTGGCGCGGGCGATTGACTTCGAGATGAAAAAGCACGGCGTGGACTGCGTCTATCTGGACATTTCGCACCAGAGCCCGGCGTTCCTGCGCGAGCACTTCCCCAACATCCTGCAGCGCTGCGCCGAGCTGGGCATCGACATCACCAAAGAGTCGATTCCGGTCGTACCCGCGGCCCACTACACCTGCGGCGGCGTGCTGACCGACCTGGCCGGCCGCACCGACGCCAGCGGCCTGTATGCAATCGGCGAGACCGCCTGCACCGGCCTGCACGGCGCCAACCGGCTGGCCAGCAATTCGCTGGTGGAATGCGTGGTGCTGGCGCGGGCTGCGGCCGGGGCCATCGACGCCGCAGACGCCGCTGAACGGGCAGGCGATGAAAAATCCGGCCCGCCGGCCGCGCTGCCCGCATGGGACGACAGCCGGGTGACAGATGCTGACGAATGCGTGGTGATCTCGCACAACTGGGACGAGCTGCGCCGCTTCATGTGGGACTACGTGGGCATCGTGCGGACCAACAAGCGGCTGGACCGCGCCGCCCACCGCATCACGCTGCTGCAGGCCGAGATCCACGAGTTCTATTCAAACTTCCACGTCAGCCGCGACCTGCTGGAGCTGCGCAACCTGGTGCAGGTGGCCGACCTGATCGTGCGCTCGGCGCAAGGCCGCCATGAAAGCCGGGGCCTGCATTTCAGCCGCGACTACCCGCAGACGGCAGACATCGCGGTGCCGACGGTGCTGGCGCCGCCTGCGGCTTAAGCCGCTCGATGAGTTTTGAAGATGTGAACGAACAGCAGATGTTTAAGCCATTCAATATTGCATTGAGCGTTTGCCACTCAATGCAATTGAGTAATTAACATGTGGACTTAAATAACCCGAAAGCCTTATGGCAATTCCTATTCCCCAAGCTCTTATTGCAATCGTCGCAGGGCTCACCTCAGATTTAGAAACGCATGCCAGCTTAGACGGACTGTTCATGTACGCAGATGCATTTGGCGATCCGCCACTCGGTTCAAAGCACGTAAAAGCCTTAGAGTGGCTTCGTCAGACCAATAAACAACACACAGAACCGTTGGCTGTTTTAGGCAAAATTATTGAGGGGTACATGGATGATCCAAGCAGCGCACCGGACTTCAAACCTCAGCCTTGGATAGCTGAATCACCTGATTTACAGAAAAAACAGACTGCCTGTCGCCAGATTGAGGCCTTGCTTGCAAAAAATGGGTTGAAGTACCGACAAGGAGGACGTATTGAGGGTGGAGGCATGGCACCAAGCAGGAATCTTGCAGAACTGATCAGGGGTCGTGACATGCCAGCCATTCATCGGGAGTTTGAAAGAGCAATGGAGACTGTAGAAGCAAAGCCCAGAGAGGCGGTATCAGCTGCCTCAAACATTTTAGAGTCTGTATTTAAAACTTATATTCAAGATAACGCGCTTGAAATGCCTCAAAAGCAAGATCTGCAACCAGTCTTCAAAGTTGTACGCTCGGACTTGGGTTTGGAACCAGGAAATGTTGAGGATACGGACCTCCGCAACATAATTTCAGGTCTTTTTCAGATAGTTGATGGCATAGGGGCACTTCGCACACATGCAGGCAGCGCGCACAGTGAAGGCCGGAAAGGTTATAGGCTCGAATCGCGACATGCTCGACTGGCCGTCAATGCTGCACACACTGTGGCAACGTTCGTACTCGAAACTTGGGACAAGCGAGAAGCAGCTAAACCAGAATTCAAAGGCATGCACTTGGTATTTACTGAAAAGCGTCAATAACCTAAACCGCCTTTGCAGAATGAACACTCAACTGCAAACCCAGCGCCTTTAGCACCTTGAACAGCGTATCACTGCTGGGCGCACGTTCCCCCGACAAGCTGCGGTACAGGCTTTCACGAGACAGGCCGGTGTCTTTTGCCAATTGCGTCATTCCTCTGGCGCGGGCAATGTCGCCCAATGCGCCCGCCAGCAGGGCCGGGTCACTCTCTTGCAGAACAGCCTCCAGGTAAGCAGCAACATCTTCCTCGTCATGGAGGTAGTTAGCCGCATCAAACGGCCGGGTCTTTATCTTGCTCATCATCTTGCAACTCCTTGGCTCGTTGTTTAACCCGTTCAATGTCGCGGGACTGGCTGGACTTGTCGCCACCGCCCAGCATCAAAATGAGCGCTCCTGAACGCTCCACGTAATACATACGCCAGCCAGGGCCAAAAACCTCGCGCATTTCCCAGACACCTGCCCCAACCGGCTTCACGTCGCCCAGATTCCCGGCTTTGGCCTTGTTCAGCCTGACCATGAGTCGGGCGCGTGTCATTCTGTCTTTCAAGCCCGCCATCCACACAGTGAACTCTTCAGTTTCTATCAGGCTATACATGGCTAAATTGTAGCCAATAGGCTACAAAAAAGCACCAAGTAAAGCTTTTTTAGCGCTTAAAAACTGCTCTGTTCACCTCAAACCATCTCCGCCGCAATCCAGCCGCGCAAGCTGTTCACGAACGCCCAGCCTTGCACCCGCGCCAGGTCTTCCACCCGAACCACGGCCTCCTCCAGCCGTCCGTCCCGCAGCGCAAGCGCCCGGCCCACGCCCGGCAGCAGCCCGCAGGCCAGCGGCGGCGTGACCCAGCGGCCCGCCATCAGCATCGCCACGTTGCCGCGCGTGCATTCGGTGATCTCGCCCCTGGCATTCCACAGCACCGTGTCGAACACGCCGGGCGCGGTGGGCGCGAAGGCGTCGTAGTGGGCGCGGCGGGTGGTCTTGAAGCGCACGAACTCGCCCTCGGCCTCCAGCAGCGGGCGCTCGGCCAGCTGCAGCCGGATGTGCACCGGCGAGGCG
Organism: Polaromonas sp.; assembly: GCA_028291905.1. GTDB lineage: Bacteria > Pseudomonadota > Gammaproteobacteria > Burkholderiales > Burkholderiaceae_C > Polaromonas. The sequence goes on along the minus strand of JAQGNK010000180.1, from coordinate 991 downwards.
TCCATGGCGAAGGCCTCGGCGCGTGGCCTGCCCTGCGCATCCAGCAGCAACCGCACCCGCCACAGGCCGTGGCGGTGGGCCTGCGCCAGCTCATCCAGGCAGCGCTGCACGGCGGCTGCATCCCAGCGAATGCCGAAATGCGCGGCGGCTTGCATCAGGCGCTGGAGGTGTTCGGCCCGGTGGCGCAACTCGCCGCCCTGCAGCGCCAGCGTTTCCAGCAGGTCGAAAGGCTGGCTGGCGCGCTCGACAAAAGCGCGTTTTTGCCGCCACTCCTGCCATTCCGCATCGGCCAGCGCGCCCGAGGTGATGCCGCTGCCGATGCCGCAGGCAAGCGCACCGCCGCGCACGGCGACGGTGCGGATCGGCACATTGAAGGTCGCCCGGAGGCCGTTGCCATGCCCGGTGGGCCGCACCACGCCGATGGCGCCGCAGTACACCCCGCGCGGCCCGGCCTCCAGCGACTGGATCATTTGCATGGCGCGCACCTTGGGCGCGCCGGTGATCGAGCCGCAGGGAAACAGCGCGGCGAACACATCGGCCAGCGTCGTGCCGGCGCGGGTGCGGGCGCGCACGTCGGAGGTCATCTGCCAGATGCTGGGCAGCGCCTCGGTGTGGAAAAGGCGCGGCACCCGCACGCTGAAGGGCTCGGCGATGCGCGAGATGTCGTTGCGCAGCAGGTCCACGATCATGACGTTCTCGGCCCGCTCCTTGGGCGAGGCGCGCAGGGCTCCGGCCTGGGCGGCGTCATCCGCCACCGTGGCGCCGCGTGCCGCCGTGCCCTTCATCGGGCGGGCCAGGATGGCGCCGCCGTGCCAGTCGAAAAACAGCTCGGGCGACACCGACAGCAGCTGCCCGTCCGCCGCGTCGCCGGTGTCGATGAAGGCCGCATAGCCGCCCGGCTGGGCGCGCTCCAGGGCGGCGAACAGGGCCAGCGCCGCATCCGCTTCGGGTTCGCCAAGCCACTCGCCCAAGAGCGGCGCGGTGAAGTTGA
>JAQGNK010000173.1 GCA_028291905.1 Polaromonas sp. | reverse complement strand
AGTCGTCGATACCTTTATCGAATCGGGCGCGGAAGTAGCCGCCGGCGTGAAGCAGCAACTCCAAGCCGATGCCGCCCGCATTCCCGGCCTGCGCCTGCTGCCCGGCCGGTTCATGGTGATCCAGCAGGCCATGGGCACGCCCCGCAGCCGGGGCGAGGCAGCGAATGTGTTTCTTCGCCAGTACGCCGAGGAGATGAAGGCCAGCGGCTTTGTGGCCCAGGCGTTGGCGCGTCACGGGATCGAAGGGGCCTCGGTTGCCCCAGCTGCCGGAGTTTGACCGCCATGTACGCCTATGTCGGTTCGCGTACTTCGCTTGAGCGCAATGCTCGGGGGGAAGGTATCAGTGTCTTCAAGATGGACCCTGCCTGCGGCAGCCTGGCGTTGGTTCAGGTGGTCGGTGATTTGGTCAACCCGTCGTTTCTGGCGCTCAACCGCCAGGGCAGTGTCCTGTACACCGTGCATGGCGACGAGCACGAAGTCAGCGCCTTTCGCGTCAATCCCGATGACGGCACCTTGCAGTTCCTTCTGCGCCAGCAGTGCGGCGGCAAGAACCCGGTGCATCTGGCGCTCGATCCGACTGAGCAGTTTATGGTGGTGTCCAATCACCTGAGCAGCTGCCTGACGGTGCTCCCGGTGCTGCCCGGCGGCGAACTGGGCGCCGTCTGTCAGACCATGGCGCTGACGGGCACGCCGGGACCGCATCGGCTTGAGCAGCCGTTTGCCAAGCCCCACTTCAACCCGTTCGACCCGAGCGGGCAGTTCGTCGTGGTGCCAGACAAGGGGCTGGACCGGGTCTTCACATTCCGATTCGCGGGTGGGCGCTTGACGCCGGCGGCCGTGCCATCGGTAGCCACCCGAGAGGCCGCCGGCCCGCGGCACATTGCGTTTCATCCAGGGAAGCTCTTTGCTTACGTGGTCAATGAGCTGGACTCGACCGTGACCAGCTACCGTTTCAGTGCCGGGACAGGCGAACTGCAAGCGTTGCAAGTCCTGTCGGCCCTGCCGCAAACCTACACCGGCAACAGCCGCGCCTCGGAGATCGTCGTATCGCCAGACGGACGCGCGCTGTATGCTTCCAACCGGGGCTACGACAGCATTGCTGTGTTCCGCATCGATGCCGGGAACGGGACGCTGCAGTTTGTGCAGGCCGTGCCTTCCCTGGGGCGCACGCCCCGGTTCTTTGCGCTGGCGCCCGATGGGCGGTTTTTGTTCGCGCTCAACGAGGAGAGCGACAGCATCGCTTCGTTTGCCGTTGAGGCCAGCACTGGAGGCTTGACGCCCACCGGCCTGCAATGGCCCTGCGGCAGCCCGGTGTGCATGGTTTTTTCCGGGAATTCGTCCTGACGACTCTGCATCACGGCGTTCAAGGCGCCCGGACGGCTTTTCCGTAATGCGCCCTGCCGCTCGGGCCGGCAAGCTGGCGCTTCCTGCCGCGCAGCCAGTCCAAGCTCCTGATGCCGTATTTTTGCTACTGAATTAGTAGCTTCTTGTGCAGGCGGTACATGCGCAAGAAGCCTGTTTGATGCTGAAAATTTGGTGGCTGATTGAAAAATGCGGTCTGGCAGTTAAGCCCCGGGTTTTTTATGCGTGCAACAAATATGCCGCCTATCAACCCGTGGCTTGCGCTGGCGTCAGTGCTCGCGTGCCGCGATGCCCGACATGATCTTGTCGGTGTAGGCAATCGCCATGGCCGACAGCAGGAAGGCAATGTGGATCACCGTCTGCGCAATCAGGACCCGGTCGCTGTAGTTGTCGGCGTTGATGAAGGTTTTCAGCAGGTGAATCGAGCTGATGCCGATGATGGCGGTGGCCAGCTTGACCTTGAGCACCGACGCATTCACATGGCTCAGCCATTCGGGCTGGTCCGGATGGCCTTCCAGGTTCATGCGGCTGACGAAGGTTTCATAGCCGCCGACAATCACCATGATGAGCAGGTTGGAGATCATCACCACGTCGATCAGCGCCAGCACTACCAGCATGATGACGGTTTCATTGAGCGTGACAATGGGCGCGGCGGTCTTGTAGCCAATGCTGCTGATGAGCGCCTGCAGGGCGGTCTGGCTGCCGAATGCCGCCTCGACCAAGTGCAGCAGTTCAACCAGGAAATGCACCACGTAGACCGCTTGCGCCACGATCAGCCCGAGGTAGAGCGGCAGCTGTAGCCAGCGGCTGGCAAAGATCAGTCGGGGCAGGGGGCGCATCGGAATGGGCTGGAAGGGCTTGGGATCGGACATGGGGCAATCTGTTTTTCAAAACTGCGGATTGTAGAGTCCAGCCGAGGCGTCACCAGATAGTAGGATTTGCAGAATTGCAAGGGACCGCAGCGTCAGTGGCTTGTAAGTGCCAGCCGCCAAAGTCCAATCCTTCATCGACCCCAAGGAGACAACACCAATGAGCACCCCAGACACTTCTATCCAGTCCACTTTGGTTGAAAACCGTGTGTTCCCGCCGCCGGCAGCCGTCGTGCAGGCGGCCCGCGTCTCGGGCATGGACGGCTACCACGCGCTGTGCGCTGAAGCCGAAAATGATTTTGAAGGCTTCTGGGCGCGCCTAGGACGCGAGAACCTGAACTGGCACAAGCCCTTCACCCAGGTGCTGGACGAGTCCAGCGCGCCTTTCTACCAGTGGTTCGCCGACGGTGAGATCAATGCATCGTACAACTGCCTGGACCGCCACCTGGGCACGCCGACGGAAGGCAAGACGGCCATTATTTTCGAGAGTGACGACGGCAAGGTTACCCAGGTCACCTATAAAGAACTGCATGCCAGGGTCAGCCAGTTCGCCAGCGCGCTCAAGGAGATGGGCATCCAGAAGGGCGACCGCGTCGTGATCTACATGCCGATGACGGTCGAGGGCGTGATTGCCATGCAGGCCTGCGCCCGCATCGGCGCCACGCATTCAGTGGTGTTTGGCGGCTTTTCGGCCAAGAGCCTGCAGGAACGCATCCAGGACGCGGGCGCGGTGGCGGTCATCACCGCCAATTTCCAACTGCGCGGCGGCAAGGAATTGCCGCTCAAGGCCATTGTCGATGACGGCATCGCCATGGGCGGCTGCGATTCGATCAAGAACGTCATCGTCTATCAGCGCACCTTGAGTGCCTGCAACATGGTCGAAGGCCGCGACAGCCTGATGCACGAGGTCACGGCCAAGGCCCATCCCGTCTGCGAGCCCGAATTCGTCGGCGCCGAGCATCCGCTGTTCGTGCTCTACACCTCCGGCTCGACCGGCAAGCCCACGGGCGTGCAGCACAGCACCGGCGGCTACCTGCTGTGGGCCAAGCTGACGATGGACTGGACGTTCGACTTGCAGCCGTCCGATGTGTTCTGGTGCACCGCCGACATCGGCTGGATCACCGGCCACACCTACATCGCCTACGGCCCGCTGGCCGCCGGCGCCACGCAGGTGATCTTTGAAGGCATTCCGACCTATCCGAACGCCGGCCGCTTCTGGCAGATGATCGAAAAGCACAAGGTCACGATTTTCTACACCGCGCCCACTGCCATCCGCTCGCTCATCAAGGCAGCCGAAGGCGATGCGGCGGTGCATCCGGACCGCTCCGACCTGAGCAGCCTGCGCATCCTGGGCTCGGTGGGCGAGCCGATCAACCCGGAGGCCTGGATGTGGTACTACAAAAACATCGGCCACGAGCGCTGCCCGGTGGTCGACACCTTCTGGCAGACCGAAACCGGCGGCCACATGATCACGCCGCTGCCGGGCGCCACACCGCTGGTGCCGGGCAGCTGCACCCTGCCGCTGCCGGGCATCATGGCCGCCATCGTCGATGAAACCGGCCACGACCTGCCCAACGGCTCGGGCGGCATGCTGGTCGTCAAGCGCCCCTGGCCGGCAATGATCCGCACCATCTGGAACGACCCGGAGCGCTTCAAGAAAAGCTATTTCCCCGAGGAAATGGGCGGCACGATCTACCTGGCCGGCGACGGCGCGGTGCGCAACATCGACAACGGCTACTTCCGCATCACCGGCCGCATCGACGACGTGCTGAACGTCTCGGGCCACCGCATGGGCACGATGGAAATCGAGTCGGCGCTGGTGGCGCATCCGCTGGTTGCCGAGGCCGCCGTGGTCGGCCGGCCCGACGACCTGACCGGCGAGGCCATCGTGGCGTTCGTGGTGCTCAAGCGCTCGCGCCCGACCGGCGACGAGGCCAAGGCCCTTGCCAAGGAGCTGCGCGACTGGGTCGGCAAGGAAATCGGGCCGATTGCCAAGCCGAAGGACATCCGCTTCGGCGACAACCTGCCCAAGACCCGCAGCGGCAAGATCATGCGCCGGCTGCTGCGCGGCGTGGCCAAGGGCGAGACGGCGCCGCAGGACACCTCGACGCTGGAGAATCCGGCGATTCTGGAGCAGCTGCTGCAGAACCTGTAGTCATTTTCGCGGCCAGCGCTGCGGCGCTGGCACATAAAAAAGCCCGTCATCTGACGGGCTTTTTTGCTGCCGGGAAAGTGTGGCAGCTTCACGGCTGCCATCACGGGCAACGGAATTACTTTTGCGCCAGTATCCAGGCGACCAGTTTCTTGGCTTCGTCAGGGCTGACCTGCGCATTGGCCGGCATCGGCACCGGGCCCCAGGTGCCCGAGCCGCCCTTGAGCACCTTGGCCACCAGCTTGTCGGCAGCGCCCGCCTGGCCGGCGTACTTGGCTCCCACATCTTTATAGGAAGGGCCGACCAGTTTCTTGTCCACCGCGTGGCACGCCATGCAGTTCTTGGCCGTGGCCAGCGCCAGATCCGCCATGGCCGGGGCGCAGACTGCAAAGCCCGCCGCCGCCGAAGCCATTGTCAACAGAATGTGTTTGAGTTTCATGGGTAGCCTCGTTCGTAAGGGATGATGATTCGGTTACAGTCAATTAACGCGATTGTAGGGTTCGGGGTTGACCGAAGGCTTTGACCCCTGGCGCGCATGGACTTGGTGAAATTTCAGGAGCTGGCGATGTATTTCTTGTTGATTGGAATCCTGGGCCTCGGGCTGAAGTATTTTGAGATCGGCTTCGTGGCCGGCCTGAGCTGGTGGCTGGTGCTGCTGCCGTTTGCGCTGGCTGCCGTCTGGTGGTGGATTGCCGATGCATCAGGCTATACCAAGCGCAAGGAAATTGAAAAAATGGATGAACGCAAGCAAAAGCGCATCGACAGGCAGCAGGAAACGCTGGGCATGCTGCCCAGGAAACGCAAGTAATTACAACTTCCCGCCAGCAGCGCCGCAAGCGCCAGCGCAAAAAGCCCGCGAGTGACAAACTCGCGGGCTTTTTGCTTCAGCCCTCAGTCAAGCTTCAGAAATATCAATAGTCGTCGAGCACCGCGCCCTTGCTGGCGCTGGAGGCGTTGAAGGCAAACTTGGCCTGCACGCCGCGGGTGTAGCGCGGCGCCGGCGGCGTCCAGCCGGCCTTGCGGCTTTCAAGTTCGGCGTCGCTGATGTTCAGCTGCAGCAGCAGCTGCTTGGCGTCGATGGTGATCGAGTCGCCTTCCCGGATGAAGGCGATGTTGCCGCCAGCCGCCGCTTCGGGCGCGACGTGGCCGACCACCATGCCCCAGGTGCCGCCTGAAAAGCGCCCGTCGGTGATCAGGCCGACGCTTTCGCCCAGGCCGGCGCCGATCAGCGCGCCGGTCGGGGCCAGCATCTCGGGCATGCCGGGGCCGCCCTTGGGGCCGAGGTAGCGCAGCACCATCACGTCGCCGGCGACGATCTTGCCGTCCAGGATGGCCTTGAGACCTGATTGCTCGTCATCGAACACGCGTGCCGGGCCGGTCATGACCGGGTTCTTCAGGCCGGTGATCTTGGCGACGCAGCCTTCGGGCGACAGGTTGCCTTTCAGGATCGCCAAGTGGCCCTGGGCATACATCGGCTTGTCGATGGGGCGGATCACGTCCTGGTCGGCACGCGGCGCGTCGGGCACGTCGGCCAGCACTTCGGCAATCGTCTGGCCCGAGATCGTCAGGCAGTCGCCATGCAGCAGGCCGGCCACCAGCAAGGTCTTCATGACCTGCGGAATGCCGCCGGCGCGGTGCAGATCAACCGCCAAATACTCGCCCGACGGTTTCAGGTTGCACAGCACTGGCGTCTTGACGCGAATGCGCTCGAAGTCGTCAATCGTCCATTCGACGCCCGCCGTGTGGGCAATCGCCAGGAAGTGCAATACCGCGTTGGTCGAGCCGCCGGTCGCCATGATGACGGCCACGGCGTTTTCAATCGCTTTTTTGGTGACGATGTCGCGCGGCTTGATGTCTTTTTTGACCGCCTCGATCAGCACCCGGGCCGATTCCTGCGCCGAATTCATCTTCTCGTCGTGCGGATTCGCCATGGTGCTGGAGTAGGGCAGCGAAATACCCAGCGCCTCGAACGCGCTGGACATGGTGTTGGCGGTGTACATGCCGCCGCAGCTGCCGGTGCCGGGAATGGCACGGCGCTCGATCTGCAGCAGGTCTTCGTCGCTCAGGCGGCCGGCCGAGTTTTCGCCGACGGCCTCGAACACGCTGACGATGTTGAGATCCTTGCCCTTGTAATGGCCGGGCAGGATGGTGCCGCCATAGACATAGATCGCCGGCACGTTGGCGCGCAGCATGCCCATCAGGCCGCCAGGCATGTTCTTGTCGCAGCCGCCGACCACCAGCACGCCATCCATCCACTGGCCCTGCACGCAGGTCTCGATGCAGTCGGAAATCACTTCGCGGCTGACCAGCGAATACTTCATGCCTTCGGTGCCCATGGCCATGCCGTCCGAAATCGTCGGCGTGCCGAACACCTGCGCATTGCCGCCGGCTTCTTCAATCGCCGCAATGGCCGCGTCCGTCAGCTTTTGCAGGCCGCTGTTGCATGGGGTGATGGTGCTGTGGCCGTTGGCCACGCCGATCATCGGCTTCTTGAAGTCGCTTTCCTCGTAGCCCATGGCGTAGTACATCGAGCGGTTGGGGGCGCGCGATTTGCCTTCGGTGATGTTGGCCGAGCGGCGGTTGATGGCGATGGGTTTGGTTTCCATGGGCTTGCCTCGATAGGGTGTGTGGGGTCTGTGGGAAATAATTTTATTTTGCAGCGAAGAAATCGGGCAAAAGCAGCCGGGACTTCAACGAGCCCAGAGTATGCAAGCTTTGAATGATTCTTTCCAATCCGAAATTCAGGCTCTATTAATATGTGCTGCATATGAAAGACAGCGCTGCCACAGGCCTTTATCCACCGTACCTGATTGAATTGCGGCTGTGGCGCCAGTTCATCGCCGTTGCCGAGGAGCTTCATTTCAGCCGCGCCGCCCAGCGCCTGAACATGACGCAGCCCCCGCTGACGCAGGCCATCGCGCAGCTTGAGGCGACGCTGGGGCTCAGGCTGTTTGACCGCACCAAGCGCAGCGTGCAGCTGACGGCCGCCGGCGCCGCCCTGGTGCCGGAGGTGCGCGAACTGCTGATCCGGGCCGCTGCCCTGCCGGCGCTGGCCCGCGCCAGCGCGGACGGCCAGGCGGGGCGCTTGCGGCTGGCCTTCGTGTCCACCGTCGGCTTTGATCTGCTGCCGCGCTGGGTTCGCGCCTTTCGGGCGCGGCACCCCAGGGTAGCGCTCGAATTGATTGAAGCCACCGGCGATGTGCAGATGGAGGCATTTGCGCGCGGGGAAATCGATGCCGGCTTCATGCTGCATTCGCCCGGATTCGCGCCGCCCGGCCTGGCCTGCCTGCGCATTGCCCGGGAGCGGCTGCTGGTGGCGCTGCCCGAGCAAAGCCCGCTGGCCGCGCTCGGCACGCTGACGCTGGGCGACCTGCTCGGCCAGCCGCTGGTGATCTTTCCGCGCCGCATCCTGCCCTCGCTCCACGACGCGATTTTTGCGATGTACCATGCCGCCGGCCAGTTGCCGGCGGTCGCCCAGGAGGCGATCCAGATGCAGACCATCGTCAACCTGGTGTCCGCCGGGCTGGGCATTGCCTGGGTGCCCGACAGCGTGCGCCAGTTCCAGCGGCCGGGCGTGGCCTACCGCAGCGTCGGTGCCGATGCAGCGCCGGATGCGCCGGCGGCAAGCAGCGGGCGCGACCTGCCGGGTTGCGAAACCAGCCTGGTCTGGCCCGGCGCCAGCACCAACCCGGTGCTGGCGCGCTTCGTGGCGTTCGTCGGCGAATCGCCTGGCTGAGAATGGGCGGCCAGCGCGGGAAATCATGGTTTGATGCCATGCCAGGACTGGCTGGCGCAGCAATTCCCATCGCGCCTTGCATAAAAGTGGGCAAGCGCATGCAAGCTGTCAATCTCGTGCGTGAGTATCAAAATTCTGATTGGCTACCTGCCTCATTCCAATCCGCATTGAAAACGATAACTGCGTTGCTTCGGCTTGCCGTGCCAGAGCCTGTTCTCCGGCTTCGCGCCTTGTTCTCGCTTCCAATGCGAATTGGAATCAGACACAAAGGCCGTCATTCCCGCGAAGGCAGGAATCCAGCCGAGTTGGGCATGTGGCACTGGATTCCCGCCTTCGCGGGAATGACGCGGGGGATGCACGCCTGAGCCAGGTAGCTAATCAGGTAAAAGCTGGCTCTGGCGCAGGCAGTGCTTGCGCAAGCAGCTATTAATTCAGTAGCGGTCAGCTTTTTGGGCTGGAGCCCTTGCAAGCCATGGGGATTTCGCCTCAGGGCACCAGCGCAAAGGATGCGCAGCGGCAAGCCTGGGGTCGATGCCTGACATCTGTTGCATGCAAAATACGCCCCATGCTCATCCATCCCGAAATCAATCCCGTCGCGCTTCAGCTCGGCCCGCTGGCCATTCACTGGTATGGCCTGACTTACCTGGCGGCCTTTGGCCTTTTCTTTTTCCTGGCCAGCCTGCGGCTGCGCCATGAGCCCTATGCGTCCATCACCGGCCCCGGCGCCTGGTCGCGCAGGGACATCGAGGACATCCTGTTCATGGGCGTGATGGGCGTGGTGATCGGCGGCCGGGTGGGCTATTGCCTGTTCTACAAGCCCGGCTACTACCTGTCGCATCCGCTGGAGATTTTTGCCGTCTGGCAGGGCGGCATGAGCTTTCATGGCGGCATGCTGGGCGTGCTGGTGTCCCAGCTGTGGTTTGCGCGCTCGCGCCAGCGGCCCTGGCTGCAGGTAATGGATTTCATCGCGCCGTGCGTGCCGACCGGGTTGGCGGCCGGGCGCGTGGGCAATTTCATCAACGGCGAGCTGTGGGGCCGCTTCAGCGCGCCGGACCTGCCGTGGGGCATGGTGTTTCCGCACAGCGGCTCAATGCTGCCGCGCCATCCGTCGCAGGTGTACCAGTTCCTGCTCGAAGGCCTGCTGTTGTTCGTGCTGCTGTGGCTGTACGCCCGCCGGCCGCGCAAGATGGGCCAGGTCTCGGGCGCCTTCCTGTTTGGCTACGGCGTTTTCCGCTTCATTGCTGAATTTTTCCGCCAGCCGGATGATTTTCTCGGTATTCTGGCCCTGGGCATGAGCATGGGCCAGTGGCTGTGCGTGCCGATGATTGTGGCCGGCGCCTGGCTCTGGTTTTGGGCCTCAAATCGGGTTTCGCGCATATAGCGCCTGCGCAGGCAGCTATGGATTCAGTAGCGAATTCATCCTGCCCATCACTGCCAGCTTTGCCCTCACCTCAAGGAGTTGATGCCATGAGTCTTGCCTGCTACCGGGCGGCTGCAAAAATTGCAGCCAGCCAGCCTGAATCGCCGTGCTTGGCCAGGCGCGCCAGATGCGCCCCAGACCCAGGCGCCAGAAATGCTGCCCAAGCCAGGAAAGGCAGGCCGTCATGAACAGCGACACCTGGATCGGCCGCAAGGTCTCCGGCCTGCTGCCCGCCGTATCTTCAAAGAAAAAAGAGGCCGCAGCGCATGCAGTGTCTGCGCAGCCAGCTATTAAATCAGGAGCGGAGACGGCCGGGCAGGCCAGCCTGCCGGCCCGCTCCCTTCAGGCGCGCCTGGAGGCCACGCTGCGCCAGGAGGGCGAGGCGCTGTCGCCCCGCCTGCTGCGCCGCGCCCTGCAGGAGCTGCAGGCCATCATCGACCCGCGCCTGAGCGAACTCGAAGGCGGGCGCCGCGCCATGGAGGTCGCTGCCTGGTATGCCATGGCGCCGCCCGGCCAGCGCCGCGACCTCTGGCTGTTGATGAGCGAGATGTTCGTAGCCGACCCCCAAAAGACCAAGGCGGCCCAGGCCAGGTTCGCCGCCGCCCTGGGCACGCCCGACGAGCCCGCCGCCGAGGTGCATTACCGGCGAGCCACCGTCTCGCCGCGTCGGCGCCTGCTGCAGCGTTTCAGCGTCTATCCCGAGGGCGTGCAGTTCCTGGTGGACCTGCGGGCCGACATGCTGCCGTCGCTCAAGGCCGACAAGCGGCTGATGGCGCTGGACGTGGAGCTGGAATACATGTTCTCGACCTGGTTCGACGTGGGGTTTCTCGACCTGCGCCGCATCAGCTGGGACTCGCCGGCTTCCTTGATTGAAAAACTGATCCAGTATGAAGCGGTGCATGACATCAAGAGCTGGGCCGATGTGAAGAACCGGCTCGACAGCGACCGGCGCTGCTACGGCTTTTTTCATCCGCGCCTGCCCGGCGTGCCCCTGATCTTTGTCGAGGTCGCGCTGGTGGACCAGATGGCCGAGAGCATTGAGCCGCTGCTCGACGAGCAGGCCGCGCCGGCTGACCTGGAGAAGGCGACCACCGCCATTTTTTATTCGATCAGCAATACCCAGCCTGGCCTGCGCGGTGTGAGCTTCGGCGATTCGCTGATCAAGCGGGTGGTGCAGACGCTCAAGGACGAGTTTCCCAAGCTCAAGGTGTTCGCCACGCTGTCGCCGATTCCGGGTTTCAGGAACTGGCTCGGCAGGAATGCGGCGGGGCTGCTCGAAAAACTGGATGACAAGGCGCGCAACGCACTGAGCCTGGCGATGGACGGCGGCACGGTCACGCCGGCGGCTTTTCTCGCGGCGGTTGACAACCCGCTGGCCCTGGCCGACAAGCCGCCGCTGCGCCAGCTGCTGCTGCAGTGCGCCGCCCATTACTTGGGGCAGGGGATGAAGGACGGCCAGCCGCTGGACCCGGTGGCGCGGTTTCACCTGGGCAACGGCGCCCGCGTCGAGCGGCTCAACTGGGGCGCCGATCCTGGCCCCAAGGGCCTGCAGCAGTCGTATGGGCTGATGGTGAACTACCTGTACGACCTCAAGCGCCTGGACAAGCACCGCGCCCTGCTGGCGCAGGGGAAAATCCCGGTAGCCACGGCCATTCATGATTTGTATATTTAAGAACGGGTATCCAGCACTCGCCTGGGCCGCATATCAAAAACAGGAAGACAACCATGACCTTTGAATTCGAGTCTAGCAGCACCCGCCGCGGCATGCTGCGTGCCGCCGCTGCGAGCATGGCGGCGCTGTCCTTTGGCAGCCATGCCCAGTCGGCCTGGCCGGCCAAGCCGGTGACCGTCATCGTGCCGTTTCCGGCCGGCGGCGGCACCGATGCCTTTGCCCGGCCGCTGGCGGCGCAGTTCGCCAAGCTGACCGGCAAGCAGCTCATCATCGACAACCGGGGCGGCGCCGGCGGCACGCTGGGCGCCGGCATCGCGGCCAGGGCGCAGCCCGACGGCTACACGCTCTTCATGGGTGCGGTGCACCATGCGATTGCGCCCTCGATGTACCCCAAGCTGGACTACGACCTTGAAAAAGACTTCGCGCCGCTGGCCCTGATGGCCAATGTGCCGCAGGTGCTGGTGGTCAACCCGAAGAACATTCCGGGCGATTTCAAGTCCTTCATGGCGCAGGTGCGCGGCAAGCCGGGCCGCTTCAACTACGGCTCGGCCGGCGCGGGCACCTCGCACCACCTCGCCGGCGAACTGTTCAAGCAGCAGACCCAGACCTTCATCACCCATATTCCCTACCGGGGCGCCGGGCCCGCGCTGCAGGATTTGATTTCGGGCAATGTGGACATGATGTTCGACGGCCTGGGCTCGTCGGCCGGGCATATCAAGGGCGGGCGCATCAAGGCGCTGATGGTTTCGGGCGCCAAGCGCAATGTGGCCTTTCCAGACGTGCCGTGCGCCGCCGAACTCGGCCTGCCCGACTACACCGTGACCACTTGGTACGGCCTGTGGGCGCCGGCCGGCACGCCCGCCGATGTGCAGGCACGCATCGTGCAGGACCTGAACAAGGCCGCCGCCAGCGATGAGCTGAAGGCGGTGTGGGCAAGCAACGGGGCGGAGTTCGGCAGCCTGACGCCCGCGCAGTTCGGAAGTTTTGTCAGCGCCGAGGTCAGGCGCTGGTCCGTGGTGGTCAAGGCGTCTGGCGCCAGATTGGAATAAACAGCATGAATGGCAAGGTATTACTGGAAATCTCGGGTTCGCGGGTACGCATCACGCTTTTTCATCCGGGCAAGTTCAACGCCATGTCGCGCCAGATGTGGCGCGAGCTGCGCACTGCGTTTGAAGGAATCCAGCGGCGTGGCGACATCAATTGCGTGCTGATCCGGGGTGAAAGCGGCGACTTCTGCGCTGGCGGCGATATTTCAGAATACAGCGACTTTCGTTTCGAGGAGGCCAGCCTGCGCGAGTTTCATGAGCAGGAGGTCTGGGGCGCGCTGCAGGCCATGCTGGACTGCGATGTGCCCATCGTCGCGCAGATCGAGGGCAACTGTATGGGCGCCGGCCTGGAGATCGCCAGCTGCTGCGACATCCGCATTGCCGCCCATACCGCGCGTTTCGGCGTGCCGACCGGCAAGCTCGGCTTTCCAGTGGCCCCGCGCGAGGCCGCCTTGCTGATTCACGCCTTGGGCGACATGACGGCGCGCGAAATGGTGCTGTCGGCCACTGTGCTTGATGCCGGCGCCATGCAGCAGCGTGGTTTTTTGAGCCAGGTGGTGCCCGAGGCGCAGATCAGGGCCGCCGCGCTGGAGCGCATCCGGTGCATCAGCCTGCTGGGCCCGCATGCGGCGCGCCAGAACAAGGCGTCGTTCCGGGCCCTGGCCCCGGTGATCTCGATGCATGCGGCCATCAAGCTGGCGTCAACCGCCTATGGCTATGCGCCTTCGGCCGAGCACCGCGAAGGCATTGCCGCCTTTATTGAAAAGCGCCCGGCGCAGTTTGTCATATGACCGCCCGCGCCCGGACTCTCCAGCAGGATTGAACAGCATGACGATGAACCAGAACCTGTTTGCAGCGCTGCGCGAAGCCTTTCCGGCCGACCGGGCGCGGATCGCGGTCGAAACCGACGACGGCCTGCTGTATTCGTGGCACGACCTGGAGCGCTCAAGCGCCATGCTGGCCAACCTGCTGCAGTCCCTCGGCCTGCCCGAAGGCGCCCGCGTTGCGGTGCAAGTTGAAAAATCGGTCGAGGCGATGCTGCTCTACCTGGCCACGCTGCGCGCCGGCTATGTGTTTTTGCCGCTCAACACCGCCTACCAGAGCGCCGAGATCGAATATTTCATCGGCAATGCCGAGCCGGCGGTGGTGGTCTGTAGCACTGCCAATTTCGGCTGGGTCAGCAAGATCGCCTTCAAGGCCGGCACGCAGAACGTCTTCACCCTGAACGACGACCGCACCGGCTCGCTGCTGGAGCGCGCTGCCCATTGCTCCGACCAGCATGAGGTGGCCCTGCGGCAGGCCGACGACCTGGCCGCCATCCTGTACACCAGCGGCACGACCGGCCGCAGCAAGGGCGCAATGCTGTCGCACGGCAACTTGTCTGCAAATGCTCTGGTGCTCAAGGAGTACTGGGGCTGGCGCACGCCGGGCGCGCAAGGCACCAAAGAGGAGAGCTGCGATGTGCTGATCCACGCGCTGCCGATTTTCCATGTGCATGGCCTGTTCGTCGCCATCCATGGCGCGCTCATCAGCGGCAGCAAGATGATCTGGCTGTCCAGGTTCGATCCGAAAAAGGTCATTGAAAAGCTGCCCCAGGCGACCGTCTTCATGGGCGTGCCGACGCTCTATGTGCGGCTGCTGGCCGAGCCGGGCCTGACCCGCGAAGCCTGCCGCAACATGCGCCTGTTCATTGCCGGCTCGGCGCCGCTGCTGATCGAAACCTTCAACGAATGGCAGGCGCGCACCGGCCACACCATCCTGGAGCGCTACGGCATGTCCGAAACCGCCATGCTCACTTCCAACCCCTACCGTGCCGAGCAAGGCGGCGAGCGGCGTGGCGGCACCGTCGGCTTTGCGCTGCCCGGCGTCAGCCTGCGGGTGATGGGCGAGGGCGGCCAGCCGCTGCCGGCCGGCGAGATCGGCGGCATCGAGGTCAAGGGGCCGAATGTCTTCAAGGGCTACTGGCGCATGCCGGAGAAAACCGCCGAGGAGTTCACCGCCGACGGCTACTTCAAGACCGGCGATGTGGGCAAGGTTGACGAAGACGGCTACATCACCATCGTCGGGCGCAGCAAGGACCTGATCATCAGCGGCGGCTACAACGTCTATCCGGCCGAGATCGAAGCGGCCCTCAACGAGCTGCCCGGCGTGGCCGAGAGCGCGGTGGTCGGCGTGCCTCACCCTGATTTTGGCGAGGTCGGCGTGGCGGTGGTGATCGCCAGGCCCGGCGCGGTGCTGGACGCAGCGCAGATCGTGGCGGCCTTGAAGGCCCGGATGGCCAACTTCAAGGTTCCCAAGCACTGCGTCGTCGTCAGCGAACTGCCGCGCAACACCATGGGTAAGGTGCAGAAAAATTTGCTGCGTGAGCAGTACAAGGCGCTGTTCGCGTGAAACCTGGCGCGTTCGTTTTGCCGGCAAACAAATTTTAGGATAAACAGGGTTGTGGCGCAGGCAGATATTGCGACAGCAGCTATGAATTCAGTAGCAATCTGGCCGCTGATGTTGCCAGCCCTGATGCACTTGCCAAAAGAAACAGGAATGATAGGTGGACGGAGCGCAAGCTGAGCCCTAACGTTTGAATTCACCGGGCTGTGCGGCTTTTGGCGCAGGTCCGGCGGACTGATGGGTTAGAACGTTTTTGTTTACTGACCATGCCAATCCCTTAATAGAAGTTCGATCATGCGCTCGCAGGCCATGGGTAGCCGGAACCAAAGATCATGCTGCTGTTGTGCGATTGATTCAAAGCGTTGTTTTTCCTTGTCGGGCAAATTGGAAGGTAGGCTATAACCTTTACCTCTTGCCTTGAATAGCAACGCTTCATTCTCCTCTGAGCACTCATAAGCAGCGCGGACAAACGAAGATATTGAATCATCAAGTTTGGGATGATCAAGCACATGCGCACATTTGTTGCGAAGCGCTCCGAGAGAAGCAAGCGCAAAATAAAGCCACTCGTCGAGAGTGTCCCCACGCAATCCTTTAAGCAACAGGCATTTCTTTTGATAATTCAGATCTGTTGGGGTGATTGCGCTTGGTTCTCGCAGAGCTTTCTGAATGAGTTTGAATACAAGCTCTTCGACAATTAGGTGGGCATTCAGGACATACAGGGTTGTATCTAAAGAAGGTATTAGATTGAGAAACAACTTATCGAAATATTCCTGTTGTCCGGATTCCTTGAAAAAACTCAATAGCGTTTTGGATAGCATAGACGCCTAACAATCAGCGTTTATCTGCCACAAGACACTGCGGTATAACGTGACAAATTCAACTTCAAAAACGTCATTTATCGTTTGCCTTATTGAATAGCTAGCTGCATTAAAAGTAGCACCAAACTCCGTAGAGTTTAAGAGTTGCATCGATTACTGTTCAGGCACAAAGTGCGGTCAGACGCTGCGGTTTGCACCTCCCCGATAGTAGAGTTCATTCGTTTTAGTCAGCCAGCAGTAGCCAGAAAAAACCCCGGCTCATACGGCATGCAGCTATTGCAGGTCAAGGCGGTTTCACCCCAGAGTAACTTCGCCCCACCAAACTTAGGGCAGCGGCGCGGCTTCTGCCGGCCTGGCGCCGCCGCGCTGCGGCAGCGTCGCCAGCACCACGCCGGTCAGCGCGATGGCAAAAGCCCCGAGTTGCAGGCCGCTCAGGCTTTCACC
The DNA here is from genome assembly GCA_028291905.1 of Polaromonas sp. Taxonomy (GTDB): domain Bacteria; phylum Pseudomonadota; class Gammaproteobacteria; order Burkholderiales; family Burkholderiaceae_C; genus Polaromonas. The sequence continues at coordinate 1,070 of JAQGNK010000173.1, read as the reverse complement.
CAGCACCAGCACGCCGACAGCCGCCGCGCTGACCGGCAGCATTACGGTGAACACGCCGGCCTGGTTGGCGGGAATGGTTTTCAGGCCGGTCATCCAGAGCCACACCGTCCACACGCTGGCCGCCAGCGCGTAGAACACCAGCAGCAGCCACACCGACGCCGCCACTCCTGCAAAGTCAAAGCCCCAGGCCATCCACAGCCCCAGCGGCGTGACCAGCGCGAAGCCCCAGAGGTTGATCAGCGCGGTGATGCGCTTGGGCCCGAGCACGCCGGTCAGCTTCTTGCCGATGACCGCATAGGCCGCCTCGCACAGCACCGCGCCTACCAGCAGCAAATTGCCCAACCAGGCATTTTTTGAAGCCAAATCACCCTCTAGCGCAGTAGCCGCATGCGCTGGCAGCTCCTGTTTTGATAGCGATACCAGGCCGATGCCCAGCACCGCGCAGGCCACCGCGCACCAGACCCGGCCGCTGATGCGCTCGCGCAAAAAAGCCCAGCTCAGCAGCGCGACCGTCGCCGGAATCGCCGCCATGATGACGCCTGCGGCCACCGCGCTGGTCATGCTCACGCCGAACAGCATGCAGATCGAGAACAGAAAATTGCCCAGGAAAGATTCCAGGAACAGCAGCCGGCGGGTCTGCGCGGTCATCGGCGCTTCATGGGCCGGCTTTTTCAGCCAGTGCGCCATCGCCAGGCCGCCAATACCAAAGCGCAGCCAGGCCAGCAAAAATACCGGCAGCGCGGCCACCAGCGGCTTGGACAGGGCGACATAGCTGCCCACCAGCGACATGCTCAGGGCAAGGCAGGCGTAAGCGGTCCATGGGGAAGCAGGGCGGTGCGGCAAGGGGCGGGCTCCAGGGCGGTATAAAGGTAAGCAGGTGTTGCGCGTAGGGATAAACTGAGCCCGGCTTGCGAACGCCTGCCGGATGGCGTTCAAGCCAGTTTACTAAAGGGATTTCCATGCGCCTGGGTCAACTCGCTTATGACAGCAGCAGCGTCAGCTTCATGGCCGCGCCGGGAGCCGGGCCATGCTGCTGAAGTCGGATATCCAACTGGGCTTGCAAAACTACT
>JAQGNK010000170.1 GCA_028291905.1 Polaromonas sp. | reverse complement strand
GAGCCGCCGCAGGTCGGGCAGCGGCCGTCGCCGTTGTTGAAGCTGAATTTCGTCGCGGTGTAGCTGCGCTGCTGGGCCATCGGCGCCAGCGCGAACAGCTCGCGCACCGCGTCCCAGGCGCCGACATAGCTGGCCGGATTGGAACGCGCCGTCTTGCCGATGGGTGACTGATCGACAAACACCATGTCCGTCAGCTGGTCGGCGCCCAGCAGCCGGTCGTGCAGGCCGGGCGTTTCGGTCGCCTTGCCGAACTGGCGCAAGAGTGCCGGGGCCAGGATGTCCTGCATCAGCGTCGATTTGCCCGAGCCGCTGACGCCGGTGACGCAGACCAGGCGCTGCAGCGGAAACTCGATGGTCAGGTTCTGCAGGTTGTGGTCGCGCGCGCCTTCCAGGATCAGGCGCGGCGTGCTGTCGGTGACGGCGCGCTTCAGGCCCATGCCGACCTGCTTGCGCGCGCCCAGGTAGGCGCCGGTCAGGGTGTCGGCATGCTTGAGTTCCTCGGGCGTGCCGTCGAAGACGATCCGGCCGCCCTTCTCGCCCGGCCCCGGCCCCATGTCGATCATGCGGTCGGCCGCCAGCATCACGGCCGGGTCATGCTCGACCACGACCAGCGTGTTGCCGGCATCGACCAGCCGGCGCATCGCCTGGGTGATGCGGTTCATGTCGCGGGGGTGCAGGCCGATGGACGGCTCGTCGAGCACAAACAGGGTATTGACCAGCGAGGTACCCAGCGCCGTGGTCAGGTTGATGCGCTGCACCTCGCCGCCCGACAGCGTGCGGCTCTGGCGGTCCAGCGTCAGGTAGCCGATGCCGACATCGCACAGGTATTTGACGCGGGTGCGGATTTCCTCGAACAGCGATTTGAGCGCCTGTGCCTCGGGGTTGGGGCTGGCATTGGCATTGGCAGCGTGCGCTCCTTCTTCTGGTATTGCTACTTCCCCCGCTGGGGGAAGGCTGGGATGGGGGCTCCCCGCTTGCGCCCCGGCACCACCACCCGCAAGCCTGTCCACCCCCGCCGGCCCCCACCCCAGCCCTCCCCCAGCGGGGGAGGGAGTGAAGCCGGAGGCATTGAAAAACTTCTGCAACTTGTCAATCGGCAAGCGCATCAAGTCATGCAGGCACAGGCCAGGCATGGCTTCGAGCTGCTCCCGCGTCCATTGCACGCCCACCGGCAGGAAGCGTTCCGCCGACGGCAGCACCGCGTCGGCGGCCGCCTTCGTGCCCAGCCGCCACTGCAGCGATTCGAGCTTGAGGCGGGCGCCGCCGCAGGTGTCGCAGGTGGTGTAGCTGCGGTACTTGGACAGCAGCACCCGGATGTGCATCTTGTAGGCCTTGCTCTCCAGGTAGGCGAAAAAGCGCTTGATGCCGAACCAGTGCTGGTTCCACTTGCCCTTCCACCCCGGCGAGCCGTTGATGACCCAGGCCTGCTGCTCGGGCGTGAGCTTGTACCAGGGCGTGTCCCGCGGTATGCCCTCGGCCTCGGCATGGCGCATCAGGTCATCCTGCGCTTCCTTCCAGGCGGGGGTCTGCATGACCTTGACGGCGCCGGCCCGCAGCGTCAGCTTGTCATTCGGGATCACCAGCCCGTAATCGACGCCGATCACCCGGCCAAAGCCCTTGCAGGTCTCGCAGGCGCCCATGGCCGAGTTGAAGGAGAACAGCGAGGGCGTCGGCTCGGTATAACGCAGGTCGCTGTCGGGGCAATGCAGGCCGGTCGAAAAGCGCCACATCTCCTCGGCGGTACCTTCTTCAGTGTTCTGAACATAGACATTCAGACGGCCACCGCGTTTCAGGGCGGTTTCTATCGCCTCGATGGCGCGAATTTTCTCGGTGATGTGCAGGCGAAAGCGGTCAGCCACCACGTCGAGCAGCTTGTGCGGGCCGGCCGGCGTGCCGATGTCGCGCTCTGCATGCACGCGGGTGAATCCGCTGGCCGACAGCCACTGCTCGACCTCCGCCGCGCTGGTGTTGCCCGGCAGCTCGACCGGGAAGGTCATCACCACGCGCGGGTCGCCGTCCGCCGTGCGGGCCATCAGTTCGGCATAGATCGATTCGGGCGAATCGTGCCGCACCGCCTGCGTCGTCTGCCGGTCGAACAGCTGCGCGGCCCGGGCGTAGAGCAGCTTCAGGTGGTCGTTCAGCTCGGTCATGGTGCCGACGGTCGAGCGCGAGGAGCGCACCGGGTTGGTCTGGTCGATGGCAATGGCCGGCGGCACGCCTTCGACCTTGTCCACCGCCGGCTTGTCCATGCGGTCGAGGAACTGCCGGGCATAGGCCGAGAAGGTTTCCACATAGCGGCGCTGGCCTTCGGCGAACAGCGTGTCGAACACCAGGCTGGACTTGCCCGAGCCGCTCGGGCCGGTCACCACCGTCAGCTCGTTGGTGCGGATGTCGAGGTCGATGTTTTTAAGGTTGTGCTGGCGCGCGCCGCGGATGCGGATGGTTCCCTGGGGCATGAGTGGATGTCTTTCCTGAAGAGGTCGGACATTCTAGGCAGCGGCGGCAGCGTTGTCGGGCGTGGGGTTAAGGCGGTTTTTCAGGCTTCATCCGTTGCCGGACTGGGGTTTTCCCACCCGTAGTTACCACACTTACGTCTGGGTACCAGGTGCTTAAACTGATAAAACCCTAGGAGAAACTCATGAAAAAGACAACCAACTGGTGTGCAGCCGCCGTGCTGCTCATGCTGGCACAGGCTGGCCAGGCGCAGATCCTGATCGGGCAGACGGCAGGGTTCACCGGCGCGGTAGGCGCCGGGGTCAAGGAAACCACCGAGGGCGCCAAGCTCTACCTGGATGCGGTCAACGCCAAGGGCGGCGTCAATGGGGAAAAGATCGAGCTGATCTCGCTCGATGACAAGTTCGAGGTCAAGCTGGCCGCTGAAAACGCCCAGAAGCTGATCGAAGACAACAAGGTCGTCGCGATGTTCCTGACACGCGGCACACCGCATACCGAAGGGATCATCCCCCTGCTCGACAAGTACGGCGTGCCGCTGATCGGCCCCTCCACGGGCGCCATGGTGCTGCACCAGCCGGTCAGGAAGCATGTTTTCAACGTGCGCGCACCGTATCAGCGCGAAGCTGAAAAGGCGGTGACCCACCTGAATTCCATGGGTATCACCCGGATCGGCATTGTGCATGCGGACGACAGTTTTGGTGCCGATGGTGTCACTGGCGCGCAAAAAGGTCTTACCACTGCCAAGCTCGCACCTGCCGTGCTCGAAAAATATGACCGCAGCAAACCCGACTTTACCGCCATTGCGCTCAAGGTGGTCCAGGCCAATGCGCAAGCCGTTCTCATGGTGGCGTCCGGGCAGGCGGTTGTCGATGGGATCAAGGCGCTTCGCGCTGCCGGCTCCACCGCGCAGATCGTCACGCTGTCCAACAACGCGTCCGGCGGCTTTGTGAAAAGCCTGGGAGGCGATGGCAAGGGCGTGATCGTCACCCAGGTTTTCCCATACGAACGCTCCATCGCCTACCCCATGGTGAAAGAAGCCCAGGAAATGGCCAAGGCCAAGGGGCAAAGCGATGTCAGCCCGGCCATGCTCGAAGGCTTTGCCGCTGCCAAGGTGCTGGTCGAGGGCGTGCGCCGCGCCGGCCCCAAGCCAAGCCGTGAAAAAATCCAGGCAGCGCTCGAAGGCATGCAAAAACTCGATATCGGCGGGCTTGAAGTGAGCTACAGCCCCAAAGACCACAGCGGACTCGATTTCGCCGACCTGTCCATCATCGGCACGGACGGGAAATTCAAGCGCTAGGGCGAACTGCCCAATGGCCTCAAGAGGCTCTCAGGCGTAGAGGGCAGCTTCAAGCTCCCTGAATTTGTCGGAGCCCACCGCGTCCTTGATCTTGGGGGCCAGCTCCTTCAGCTTGGCCAGGTCACCGGCCGCCTCCACCGCCAGGTTCAGCCGGAAACCCCGCAGCCCCAGCGCGGCGGTCAGCCGGGTGGCAATCGGATAGGCTTTTGAATAATGCGCCTGCTCGTTCTGGGTCGGCGCTGCAGCGACCCCTGGCAGCGATGCTGCAGGCTCTGCCGGCACTGGCGCTGGAACGGGTATTTGTGCTCCGGCAACTGCCTTCAGCAATCCGTGCTGAACCAGATGCTCGATGTCATCTGCGGTCACGCCCAGTCCGTGCGTGGCCTGGATGACATCGTTTCCGCTGCGCTTGCCATCGAACATGATGAAGGCTGAGCGCTGGCGCGGAGTCAAGGCAAGGGAGCGGTTTTGCAGAGAAGCCTGTCCCAGCTCGGTTTTTACATAGATCATCGGCTTGGCTCCTGAAGTTACGCTGAATCAATCCGAGTTCCTGCGCAGCGCAACTTTCGACTGGTGGCAGTGTTGCGCGCCTTGTCGGGCATTAACTCAACCAGCCTATTATTATTTTTGACAAGCCTTTTGGGATACGGAAAACCCTAGGACCATGGCACACGGCCTTGGACGCAGCCCGTCCGCGGCCAGCAGGCCCCGGCAGGATGCAAAGGCCCGCAAAGCCGTCAACGCCAGATCAGCAACGCCTGAATGCCTGGAGAGCTGTCACTGGCGGAATTGCCAGCGAGCCATGCTTTTCCCCGCTTAGATCGATGTCGCCACCCTTGTTGAGCAAGTACAGCGCAAGACCGGCAAAAATAATAAAACCAACCAATATCTTCCACATGTCACTTATCTCCTCGTTCAATAAAAAAGCCTCCGCCGTAATGGCGGAGGCCTATGTCACGCAGTCGTACTTTCAGGGAAAAAGCCCTGGTCAGTCGTTGGCGTAGATGTCAACGTCCTTGGTTTCCTTGATGAACAGCGTGCCGATCACGAAGGTCACGCCGGCGATGATGATGGGATACCAAAGGCCGTTGTACATGTTGCCGGTCTGGGCCACGATGGCAAAGGCGGTGGTCGGCAGCAGACCGCCGAACCAGCCGTTGCCGATGTGGTAGGGCAGGCTCATCGAGGTGTAGCGGATGCGGGTCGGGAACATCTCGACCAGCATGGCCGCTATCGGTCCATAGACCATGGTGACCAGCAACACCAGGTAGAAAAGAATAGCCGTCACCATCACCTTGTCAACCTTGGCCGGATCGGCCTTGGTAGGGTAGCCGGCGGTTTTCAGGGCATCGGCCACCGACTTCCTGAAGACGCCGTCCTTGGCTTTGGCTTCGTCGGCGGACAAGCCCTTGGCGGTATAGCCGCTAATCACGGTCTCGCCAATCTTGATGGTCGCGGGCGTGCCAGCGGCGCCGGCGGCGTTCTCGTAGCTCACCGACGCACCCGCCAGCACCTGCTTGGCGATGTCGCAGGAACTGGTGAACTTGACGGTGCCGGTCGGGTTGAACTGGAACGAGCATTCGCTGGCATCGGCCGTCACCACCACTTTGTTTGCGGCTTGTGCTGCAGCCAGATCGGGATTGGCCGCTTTGGTCAACGCGGTGAACACCGGAAAGTAGGTCAGCACGGCCAGCAGGCAGCCGGCCATGATGATCGGCTTGCGGCCGATCTTGTCGGAAAGCGTGCCGAAGATCACGAAGAAAGGCGTGCCGAGGATCAGCGAGTAGGCCACCAGGATGTTGGCGGTCGGGCCATCGACCTTGAGCGACTGTGTCAGGAAAAACAGCGCGTAGAACTGGCCCGAGTACCAGACCACGGCCTGGCCGGCGGTCAGGCCGATCAGGGCCAGAATCACGATCTTGAGGTTTTTCCACTGGCCAAACGATTCGGACAGCGGCGCCTTGGAGGTCTTGCCCTCGGCCTTCATTTTCTGGAAGGCGGGCGACTCGTTCATCGACAGCCGGATATAGACCGAAACGGCCAGCAGCAAGATGGACACGATGAAAGGAATGCGCCAGCCCCAGTCGGCAAACGCGGCCTCGCCAATGGCGGTCCGGACGCCCAGGATGACCATCAGGCTCAGGAAAAGACCGAGTGTGGCGGTGGTCTGGATCCAGGAGGTATAGGCGCCACGCTTGCCCTCGGGTGCATGCTCGGCCACATACACGGCAGCGCCGCCGTACTCGCCGCCAAGCGCCAGGCCCTGCAGCATGCGCAGCGCAATCAGGATGATCGGCGCAGCCACGCCAATCGAGGCATAGCTGGGCAGCAGCCCGACGATGAAGGTGGACAGGCCCATGATGACAATGGTGACCAGGAAGGTGTATTTGCGGCCGATCATGTCGCCCAGCCGGCCAAACACCAGCGCGCCGAAAGGCCGCACGATAAAGCCGGCGGCAAACGCCAGCAGCGCAAAAATGAAGGCCGAGCCGGCATCAAGCCCGCTGAAGAACTGCTTGGCGATGATGGCCGCCAGTGAGCCGTAGAGGTAGAAGTCGTACCACTCGAACACGGTGCCCAGCGACGAGGCAAAGATAACTTTTCTCTGTTCCGCCGACATCGGGACATTTTTGACAGCTGTGACCATTTTTAGGCGTCTCCTTCATAGATTTATGTTGGCCACCCACAAGGGTGACGCCCGCACTATGTTGACCTTGGCTGACCCGATTCTGACAACCCGCCAACACCAGCTGACGCGAAACTGAACGGCAACTTACAACTCAAGCGTTAACCCTTACGCCTGATTTTTCATTGCAATAAATTGCAACAAAAACGCCATTTCCAATGTTTTCTCGATCTCCCAAGCCAGGGAAAATACCTATAAAAATTCCATCGTATTCCGTAAGGACTTGGTCAGCACGCCCTCCCAGAATCCACCTCCTGCAATGCCCGCCGGGCGGTTGCGATGACTGACTGTGCAAGTCGGAGGAGATGAATATGAATGATCCTGTCAGGGTTGACCCGATGGTGGCCAAGATCGAGGCCAACCCCAAGTACCACGAGCTGCGCAGGAAGCGCAACACCTTTGGATGGACTCTGACCGCGCTCATGATGCTGGTCTACTACGGCTACATCGCCCTGATTGCCTTCAACAAGCCGTTTCTGGCGCAGCCGATTGGCGCGGGCGTGACCTCGCTGGGGATTCCGATAGCCCTGGGCGTGATCATCTTCACCATTGTTATCACCGGCCTTTACGTCCGACGCGCCAACGGCGAATACGACCGCCTGACCGCCGAAATCCTGCAGGAGGCTTCAAAATGAAAGCTGGACTCCAATTGCTCGCGGCTCTGGCCGCCCTGCTGGCGGCCGCCGCCGCGCAAGCCGCCGGCGCCGACATGGGCCAGGTGGACAAGCAGCCGACCAACTGGGTGGCCATCAGCATGTTCGCCATTTTCGTGGTGGCCACCTTGTTCATCACCAAATGGGCGGCGGCCAAGACCAAGTCGGCCGCCGACTTCTACACCGGCGGCGGCGGCATCACCGGTTTTCAGAACGGCCTGGCAATTGCCGGCGACTACATGTCGGCCGCGTCCTTCCTGGGCATTTCGGCTGCCGTGATGGCCTCGGGCTACGACGGGCTGATCTACTCCATCGGCTTTCTGGTCGGCTGGCCGGTCATCACCTTCCTGATGGCCGAGCGGCTGCGCAACCTGGGCAAGTTCACCTTTGCTGACGTGGCCGGCTACCGCTTTCAGCAGGCGCCGATCCGCATCTTCGCGGCCTCCGGCACGCTGGTGGTGGTGGCGTTCTACCTGATCGCGCAGATGGTCGGCGCCGGTGCTCTCATCAAGCTGCTGTTCGGCCTGGACTACTGGCTGGCCGTGGTCATCGTCGGTGGGCTGATGATGATCTACGTGCTCTTCGGCGGCATGACCGCCACCACTTGGGTGCAGATCATCAAGGCTTGCCTGCTGCTGGCCGGCGTGACCTTCATGGCCTTCATGGTCATGTCGCAGTTCGGCTTCAGCCTGGAAGCCCTGTTTGCCCGGGGCGTTGAAGTCAAGACCCAGCTGGCAGCCAACACCGGCAAGGCGCCTGAGGAAGCAGCGCGCATCGGCCTGTCGGTGATGGGGCCCGGCGGCTTCGTGAAGGACCCGATTTCGGCGATTTCCTTCGGCATGGCGCTGATGTTCGGCACCGCTGGCCTGCCGCACATCCTGATGCGCTTTTTCACCGTGCCCGACGCCAAGCAGGCGCGCAAGTCGGTGTTCTGGGCGACCACCTGGATCGGCTACTTCTATGTGCTGATCTTCATCATCGGCTTTGGTGCCATCACCCTGGTGCTGACCAACCCCGAGTTCGCCGACACCGCCAAGGGCATTATCAAGGGCGGCGGCGGCTCGGCCAACATGGCAGCGGTGCTGGTGGCCAAGGCGGTCGGCGGCAATGTGTTCTTCGGCTTCATCTCGGCGGTGGCGTTTGCCACCATCTTGGCAGTGGTCGCCGGCCTGACGCTTTCGGGCGCCTCGGCGGTGTCGCACGACCTGTATGCCACGGTGATCAAGAAGGGCAAGGCCGACAGCGCCTCGGAGCTGAAGGTCTCGCGCATCACCACGCTGGCGCTGGGCGTGGTGGCGGTGATCCTGGGCATCGCGTTCGAAAAGCAGAACATCGCCTTCATGGTGTCGCTGGCGTTCGCGGTGGCCGCGTCGGCCAACTTCCCGGTGCTGTTCATGTCGGTGCTCTGGAAGGACTGCACCACGCGGGGCGCGGTGATTGGCGGTTTCCTGGGGCTGATCTCGTCGGTCGGCCTGACCATCGTGTCGCCATCGGTGTGGGAAGCGGTGCTGGGCCATCCGGCCGGCTCTGCCTTGTTCCCCTACTCGTCGCCAGCGCTGTTTTCCATCACCATCGGCTTTGTCGGCGTGTGGCTGTTCTCGGTCCTCGACCGCAGCCCGCAGGCCGCCATCGAGCGCGGCCTGTTCAAGTCGCAGCAGGTGCGGTCCGAAACCGGGCTGGGCGCGTCGAAGTCTTCGGGGCATTGAGGTTGAGTTTTTTTGATACGTGAAAAGCCGGGCAACTGCCCGGCTTTTTTATGCACACAGCGGCACCTCCTGATGGTCAATCACGGCACTGCAGCAGAATTTTGCTATGTAACTAATAGCTGCCTGCGCACGTTCTGCCTGGGCTTTAGGTCATTTTGATGCTGAAAATTACTTGTCCAACAAATGATGGATCGGACCGACGCCATTGGGCGGTTCACGCTGCCTTGGCAAACTCATGCCGGCCCTGTGCGAGCTTTTTCGTCCAGCCTACCCTATCCTGCACGCATGGCACCTCCTCCCCCGTCCTGCCCGATCACACCCGACCGCCGGTACTTCGTGGTGCGTGGCCGGCTCTGGCGCATGGCCAATCCTGACCTGCCGGAGCAAGCGCGCGCCCGACTCGTCGCAGACCTGATGCAGGCACGCCGGGACGTAGGGAAAGCGCTGCGCATCAAGGACGCTGACGCCGAAAGGCTGGCTCGGCAGGCTGTCGATGCCGCCAAGCGGGGCCTGGGCGAACGCGGGCCGCCCTGGTGGAATGATGGCGCCCCCGACTACAACCGGCGCATGGTACGCAATACGCCCTACGCGCAATGGCATGGGACGCTGACCATTGAGTAGCGCGCGCTGGTTTTGCAATCTTTATGCACTTGTCCCGAGCAGGCTCTCTTGCACAAAGCTTGCCGTTGGTTAACCCTCGAGATGGAGCGAAACCCAGAAAACATAAAGCTAGAAATGATGCTTAAAGCTCGTCAGGCATATCAGCCCAAAGGAAGCAAAAAGCCCGCATGAAGCGGGCTTTGGCGGCACAGTGAACTTCAAGCAAAAACTCCTAGTCCACTGCTGACAATCGGTCGGTTGGCCTTAAGGCGTGGTTTTCTTCTCGCCGTGTTTGTGCGGTCCGGTAGGGGAAGCCGCAGCACTTTTTTTGCCTTGCGCTTTATCGCCCGCTTGACCACTGCCAGCGGTTTTCTGGGGCGAAT
>JAQGNK010000125.1 GCA_028291905.1 Polaromonas sp. | reverse complement strand
TGGATGTTGTAGCGGTAGGGTTCGCGCTTGAGCGTCGTGCCTTCGCCGAACCAGCCGCCCGGCGGCAAACCGGCAAAGGTGATGGTGCCGCCCTGGGCGTTGTCGGTGCTCATCTTCAGCAGCCCCTCGACCACGCCGAACCAGTAGGTCACCGGCTTGCCGACGCGGCACACATAGTCGCCGGCGGCCGCGTCGCCGACCTGCAGGCTGGCAATCGCCCGCTCCCGCTCGGGCGGCAGCAGCAGGCGCAGCCACGGAATGCTCTGCAGCTCTTCGGGCGTGGGGGTTCGGCGGCGCTGGTGGAGGGTCAGGTCAGTGCTCATGGGCTGGAGTCCATTTTTGATGATTCACGGTGAAAAAATCACACGGCGGCAAGCAGCTCCGCAACTTGGCAAGCCAAACCCCTGCCCGCCGCCCTGGACAGCAAGCGCATCACAGTCAAACGCAAGCAGCGGCGCGGCACCGGGCACACCCCAATGGGACTTACCCCTAAATTGTCTTCGTAACGACAACCGGGCGTCAAATGCCGGCCTACCATTCGTGTCAATCAACAGCCGCTTGCCTGAAAAAAGCGGCCCCACCCTGGAGACAAGGACCGGATGCAGACCACCTTCCCCCACCTGCTGCTCAAGCATGCTGGCGAACGCCCGGCCGCGCCGGCCATGCGCGAGAAAGAATACGGCATCTGGCAGGCGCACAGCTGGTCGGCGCTGGCTACTCTGGTGGAGCAGATAGCGGCCGGACTGCACCAGGCCGGCCTCAGCCGTGGCGAGCATCTGGTGGTGATTGGCGCGAACCGCCCGCGCCTCTATGCCACCATGCTGGCGGCGCAGTCGCTCGGCGCGGTGCCGGTGCCGCTGTACCAGGATGCGGTCGGCGCCGAATGCGTCTTTCCGCTGAACAACGCCGAGGTGCGTTTTGCGATGGTCGAGGACCAGGAGCAGGTGGACAAGCTGATTGAAATCCGCGACCGCTGCCCGCAAATCTCCAATATCTACTACGACGACCCGCGCGGCCTGCGCAGCTACAGCGAGCCTGGCCTGCAGTCGCTCGATGCGCTGGTCGAGGCGGGCAGCGCCTTTGCGCGCCAGCAACCGCAGTGGTTCCGCAGTGAAATTGACAAGCTCAAGCCGGACGACGTGGCCGCGATGTTCTTCACCTCGGGCACCACCGGCAACCCCAAGGGCGTGGTGCACACCCACAGCACCCTGCTCGACCGCGCATCGGCCGGCGCCGAGTTCGACAAGCTGAGCAACGCCGAGGAAGTGCTGGCCTACCTGCCGCCGGCCTGGGTCGGCCAGAACATCTTCAGCTATGCCCAGTGGCTGGCCTGCGGCTATGTGGTGAACTGCCCCGAGTCGGCCGCCACCGTGACCATCGACCTCAAGGAGGTTGGCCCGACCTACTACTTCGCGCCGCCACGGGTGTTCGAAGGCCTGCTGACCAGCGTGATGATCCGCATGGAAGACGCCGGCCTGCTCAAGCGCAAGATGTTCGGCGCCTGCATGGCGCTGGCCAAGCGTGTCGGCCCTGCCCTGATGAACGGCGAGCCGGTGGGCGCGCTGGACCGCATCAAATATGCACTTGGCAACCTGCTGGTGTACGGCCCGCTGCGCAACAACCTGGGCTTCAGCCGGGTGCGGGTGGCCTACACCGCCGGCGAGGCCATCGGGCCGGACCTGTTCAGCTTTTACCGCTCCATCGGCATCAACCTCAAGCAGCTTTACGGCTCGACCGAAACCGCCGTCTTTGTCTGCCTGCAGCCCGACAACCAGGCCAGGGCCGACACCGTGGGCGTGCCGATCCGGGGCGTCGAGATCAAGGTCGCAGACAACGGCGAGATCATGGTCAGGTCTGGCGGGCTGCTCAAGGAATACTACAAAAACCCCACAGCCACGGCCGAGGTGCTGACGGCCGACGGCTGGTACCACACCAGCGACGCCGGCTTCCTCGACGCGCACGGCCACCTGAAGATCATCGACCGGGTGAAGGACGTCGGCCGCCTCAAGGGCGGGCCGAACGACGGCGCCATGTTCGCGCCCAAGTATGTCGAGAACAAGCTCAAGTTCTTTCCGTTCATCAAGGAAGTGGTGGCGCTGGGCGACGGGCGCGACCGGGTCTGCGTGATGCTCAACATCGACTTCGATGCGGTCGGCAACTGGGCCGAGCGGCGCAACCTGCCCTACGCCGGCTACACCGACCTGGCGCAAAAGCCCGAGGTGTACCAGCTGATGAAGGAATGCGTGGAACAGGTCAATGCCGACCTGGCCAGCGATGCGCTGCTGGCGGGCAGCCAGGCCAGCCGCTTTTTGGTGCTGCACAAGGAGCTGGACGCCGACGACGGCGAGCTGACGCGGACCAACAAAGTACGGCGCGGCTTCATCGCCGACAAGTACGGCGTGCTGGTCGAGGCGCTCTACGCCGGCAAGGCCGAGCAGTACATCGAAACCGTCGTCAAGTTCGAGGACGGCCGCACCGGCAGCGTCAGCGCCACGCTCAAGCTCTGGGACGCCAAAACCTTTTCTGCAGTGAAAGCGGCGGCATGAACACAACTCCTGAATCAGCAGCTGCCCTTCAAGCTCAAGACACGGATGCGGCTTTGCCGGACCGCAGGCGGGCGGACCCCTCGGGGGGCAGCGCATTGCGCGTTGTGAAAAGCGTGGGGGCAAAAAAGACCGGCGACGTCATCCTGGACGTGAACAACATCAGCCTGCGCTTCGGCGGCGTCAAGGCGCTGACCGATATTTCCTTCAATGTGAAAGAGCATGAAATCCGCTCCATCATCGGCCCCAACGGCGCCGGCAAAAGCTCAATGCTCAACTGCATCAACGGCGTCTACACGCCGCAGGAAGGCTCGATCACCTTTCGCGGCCAGAAGTTCTCGCACATGTCGTCGCGCCAGGTGGCGGAAATGGGCGTGGCCCGGACGTTCCAGAACCTGGCGCTGTTCAAGGGCATGAGCGTGATCGACAACCTCATGACTGGGCGCAACCTGAAGATCAAGAGCAACCTCTTCCTGCAGGCGCTGCGCATCGGCCCGGCCGAGCGCGAGGAAATCCGGCACCGCGAGTTTGTCGAACAGATCATCGATTTCCTGGAAATCCAGGCCTACCGCAAGACGCCGGTGGGCCAGCTGCCCTACGGCCTGCAAAAGCGGGTCGATCTGGGCCGGGCGCTGGCGATGGAGCCGCAGGTGCTGCTGCTCGATGAGCCGATGGCCGGCATGAACGTTGAGGAAAAACAGGACATGTGCCGCTTCATCCTGGATGTGAACGAGGAATTCGGCACCACCATCGTGCTGATCGAGCACGACATGGGCGTGGTCATGGACATTTCCGACCGCGTGGTGGTGCTCGACTACGGCAGGAAGATCGGCGACGGCGAGCCGGAGGAAGTCCGCAACAACCCGGACGTGATCAGCGCTTATCTTGGAACGAGTCACTGACTATGAAATACGCCTTTTGCGCTTTCAAAAGCGCATCGAACCATAAAGAAGCCTTCTTCAGCGGCCGCAGCGGAATCGGCTTTGCCGGGCCGCAAGCGGCGTCCCCTGCAAGGGAAGAGGCGGCTACGCGAAGCGAGTCCGCAACAGGGGTGAACATCTGATGGCATTTTTTCTTGAAACCTTGATCGGCGGCCTGATGGCCGGCATGCTGTATTCGCTGGTGGCGCTGGGCTTCGTGCTGATCTACAAGGCCTCGGGCGTGTTCAACTTCGCGCAGGGCGCGATGGTGCTGTTCGCCGCGCTGGCGATGGCGCGGTTCTCGGAATGGATTCCGCAGTGGACCGGCATCGACAACCGCATCGTCGCCAACCTGCTGGCGTTCGCGGTGGCCGGCGTGGTGATGTTCGTCGTCGCCTGGCTGATCGAGCGGCTGGTGCTGCGCCACCTGGTGAACCAGGAAGGCGCGACGCTGCTGATGGCGACGCTGGGCATTGCCTATTTCCTCGAAGGCCTGGGCCAGACGCTGTTCGGCAGCGACATCTACAAGATCGACATCGGCATGCCGAAAGACCCGATCTTCATCCTCGACTCGGTGTTCCATGGCGGCATCCTGATCAACAAGGAAGACGTGATTGCCGCCGGCATTGCCGCCGCGCTGGTGGTGCTGCTGAGCATCTTTTTCCAGAAAACCACCACCGGCCGCGCCCTGCGCGCGGTGGCCGACGACCACCAGGCGGCGCAGTCCATCGGCATTCCGCTCAACCGCATCTGGGTCATCGTCTGGTGCGTGGCCGGCGTCGTGGCGCTGGTGTCGGGAATGATCTGGGGGTCAAAGCTCGGCGTGCAGTTCTCGTTGACGACGGTGGCGCTGCGGGCGCTGCCGGTGGTGATCCTGGGCGGCCTGACCTCGGTGCCCGGCGCCATCCTGGGCGGGCTGATCATCGGCGTGGGCGAGAAGCTGTCGGAGGTGTACCTCGGGCCGTATGTCGGCGGCGGCATAGAAATCTGGTTCGCCTATGTGCTGGCGCTGGTGTTTTTGCTGTTCCGGCCGCAAGGCTTGTTCGGCGAGAAGATCATTGACCGGGTTTGAACATGAAAGCCCCTACGCTCCCCACTTCGTGTGGTTCGCTGCCCCCCGAGGGGGCCGCTGCGCCTGCGGCCCGGCAAAGCCGGTTCCGTGGCCCTGGCTGGTTTGAAGAAAGCCGACCACTGGCTGTCCTTTGCTTCTTACATTTCACCGTAATGATCGCGCACCACCATGCTTTATAGAGAAAACGGCCAGTTCAAGACCACCTACCGGGCCGACCAGCAGATCTTCCCGATCACCCAGGACCGCATCGGCATCTACCTGCTGCTGGCGTTCGCCTTCATCGGCGTGCCGCTGCTGGCCAGCGACTACCTCTACAGCTCGATCCTGATTCCGCTGGTCATCATGTCGCTGGCGGCCATCGGGGTGAACATCCTGGTCGGCTACTGCTTCCAGATTTCCCTGGGCTCGGGCGCCTTCATGGCGGTCGGGGCCTACGGCGCCTACAACTTCTTCGTGCGCATTCCCGGCATGCCCCTGATCCCGACGGTGATCCTGGGCGGGTTTTGCGCCATGGCCTTCGGCATTTTGTTCGGCCTGCCCAGCCTGCGGGTCAAGGGTCTGTACCTGGCGGTGGCCACGCTGGCGGCGCAGTTCTTCAGCGACTGGATGTTTTTGCGCATCAAGTGGCTGACGAACGAGTCGGCCTCGGGCTCGGTGTCGGTCAGCCAGCTGCAGGTGTTCGGCCTGCCGCTGCAAAGCGCCACCTCGAAGTACCTGTTCTGCCTGGTGTTCCTGGTGGTCGTAGCGCTGCTGGCCAAGAACCTGGTGCGCGGCGCCATCGGCCGCGAGTGGATGGCGATCCGGGACATGGACGTGGCCGCCGCCGTGATCGGCATCCGGCCGATGTACGCCAAGCTCAGCGCGTTTGCGGTCAGCTCCTTCATCATCGGCATGGCGGGCGCGCTCTGGGCCTTCCTGCACCTGGGTTCATGGGAGCCGGCGGCGTTCTCGGTCGAGATTTCGTTTCGCCTGCTGTTCATGGTGATCATCGGCGGCCTGGGCTCGATCATGGGCGGCTTCTTCGGCGCGGCCTTCATCGTCGTGCTGCCGATTGCGCTGAACCGCTTTTTGCCGGCCTTCATGAGTGTTTTCGGCGTGCAGATTTCAACCGCCGGCGTGTCGCATGCCGAGCTGATGATCTTCGGCGGCCTGATCGTCTGGTTTTTGATCGTCGAGCCGCACGGGCTGGCCCGGCTGTGGTCGATGGGCAAGCAGAAGATGCGCCTGTGGCCCTTTCCTCACTGAAAACCCTGCGTTGCGACCGGCCTTCATGGAAAGCCCTTACATGCAATCCCCGATGGCCGCCGCCGCGCCGGACGCGTTGAATTCAAGACAGTTTTCCCCACCGTGCTTCCGCATTTTTATTCCAAGGAGACATCCATGAAGCTTTCCAGACTCGTCGTTGCCGCGGCCGTGGTCGCCGCTGGCGCGGCCTCGCTGTCCACCAGCGCCTTCGCGCAGGCCAAGGAGCAGTTCTTCCCGCTGCTGTCCTACCGCACCGGCCCCTACGCGCCCAACGGCACGCCCTGGGCCAACGGCAAGCAGGACTACATCAAGATGGTCAATGCGCGCGACGGCGGCATCAACGGCGTCAAGATCACGTATGAAGAATGCGAAACCGGCTACGCCACCGACCGGGGCGTGGAATGCTACGAGCGCCTGAAGGGCCGGCCCGGCGTGGCCATGTTCGATCCGCAGGCCACCGGCATCACCTTCGCGCTGACTGAAAAAGCGCCGGTGGACAAGATCCCGCTGATGACGCTGGGCTACGGCCTGTCGGTGGCGCAGGACGGCATGGCCTTCAAGTGGAACTTCCCGCTGATGGGCAGCTACTGGACCGCCGCCGACATCCTGATCCAGCACATCGGCAAGGGCGCCGGCGGCATGGACAAGCTCAAGGGCAAGAAGATCGCGCTGGTCTACCACGACAGCCCGTTCGGCAAGGAGCCGATCCCGCTGCTGCAGGAGCGCGCCAAGATGCACGGCTTCGAGCTGCAGATGCTGCCGGTCACCGCGCCCGGCGTCGAGCAGAAGGCCACCTGGCTGCAGGTGCGCCAGAGCCGGCCCGACTTTGTGCTGCTCTGGGGCTGGGGCGTGATGAATTCCACCGCCCTGAAGGAAGCGCAGGCCACCGGCTTTCCGCGCGACAAGCTCTACGGCGTGTGGTGGGCCGGCGCCGAGCCCGATGTGCGCGATGTCGGCGAAGGCGCCAAGGGCTACCAGGCGCTGGCGCTCAACGGCTCGGGCCAGCAGTCCAAGGTGATGCAGGACATCCTGAAGCTGGTCCACGACAAGGGCCAGGGCACCGGGCCGAAGGACGAAGTGGGGTCGGTGCTGTACACGCGCGGCGCCATCATCCAGATGCTCAGCATCGAGTCGGTGCGCCGGGCCCAGGAGCGCTTCGGCAAGGGCAAGGTCATGACCGGCGAGCAGGTGCGCTGGGGCATGGAGAACCTGGCGCTGGACCAGAAAAAGCTCGACGCGCTGGGCTTTGCCGGCGTGATGCGCCCGCTCTCGACCAGCTGCGCCGACCACATGGGCTCGACCTGGGCACGGGTGCAGACCTGGGACGGCAAGAGCTGGAACATGACCTCCGACTGGTACCAGTCCGACGACCAGATCATCAAACCGCTGGTCAAGGCCGGTTCGGAGAAATACATGGCCGACAAGAAGCTGACGCGCCGCGACGCGGCCGATTGCCAGTCCTGATGGCGTGAATTTCTCCTCGCAGGCGCCACCACGTGTTGCTGCGAGCATGTAAAGCGGCGCCTGCGGGCGCCGCCAGGGCAGAGGCCTGCGCGCAGGCCTCTGCCCTGGCAACCGAGAGACAGACAAGGGAAGAATCTTCATGGAACCCAAAAAAATCGTTCTCAACGTCAACGGCATCGAGGTGATCTACAACCATGTGATCCTCGTCCTCAAGGGCGTGTCGCTGCAGGTGCCCGAAGGCGGCATCGTCGCCATCCTGGGCGGCAACGGCGCGGGCAAGACCACCACGCTGCGCGCTATCTCCAACCTGCTGCAGGGCGAGCGCGGCGCGGTCACCAAGGGCGCCATCGAGCTGCGCGGCGAGCGCATCGAGAACCTGACGCCCGCCGACCTGGTGCAGCGCGGCGTGGTGCAGGTCATGGAAGGCCGGCACTGCTTTGCCCACCTGACCATCGAGGAAAACCTGATGACCGGCGCCTACACCCGCACCAGCAAGGCCGAGATCGCCGCCAACCTGGAGAAGGTGTACAACTACTTTCCGCGCCTGAAGACCCGGCGCACCTCGCAGGCGGCCTATACCTCGGGCGGCGAGCAGCAGATGTGCGCGATTGGCCGTGCCCTGATGACCCACCCGAGCATGGTGCTGCTCGACGAGCCGTCAATGGGCCTGGCGCCGCAGATCGTCGAGGAGGTGTTCAACATCGTGAAAGACCTGAACGAGAAGGAAAAGGTCACCTTTCTGCTGGCCGAGCAGAACACCAACATGGCGCTCAAATATGCCGACTACGGCTACATCATGGAATCGGGCCGGGTGGTGATGGACGGCGTGGCCGCCGACCTGGCCAGCAACGAGGATGTGAAGGAGTTCTACCTCGGCGTCGGCGGCGGCGAGCGCAAGAGCTTCAAGGATGTGAAGAGCTACAAGCGCCGCAAGCGCTGGTTGGCCTAGGGTTATGGCCCCCACGCTCCCCACTTCGTGTGGTTCGCTGCCCCCGGAGGGGGCCGCTGCGCCTGCGGTCTGGCAAAGCCAGTCCCGCGGCCCTTGCTGGCGGGGGACTACTGCCCCCGCGCTTGTGACTTCCCGTACAGCGCTGCCCCTCCGAGGCGCTGCGGCGCCTGCGGTCCGGCGTGGCCAGTCCCGCAGCCCTAGCGGGCCTGGCTTTGCCGCCTGCGCCGCCAGAGCGCAATCACCTGCCTTGCAACAGCTGCGGCACCGCCGTCAGCTTGCTATTTAATTAATAGCTGCTTGCGCAACCAATACCTGCACTGCAGCCACTTTTCATACTCAACCGTGCAAGTTTGCCGCTGCCTCGTGTTTCTCCTTCCCTCCGCTGGGGGAAGGCTGGGAGGGGGGCCTCCCCGAATCCGGTCCAGGCTCGCCAGCGCTGAGCGGTGTTTGCCCGTCAACATGATTTCGCCCTAGCTTCAACCCGCGCTCCCGCGTGCTTTAACCCTCAACCCAACACCCCTTCATGACATCACTCCACATGGATGCGCTGGAAACCTGCCCGCCAGCCGAACGCGAAGCCGCCCTGCTGGCCGCCCTGCCCGCGCAGATTGCCCATGCCCGCTCGGCGTCGCCCGCGTTTGCCGAAATCCTTGCCGGTGTTGAGCCGGCCGGCATCACCAGTCGCGCTGCCCTGGCGACGCTGCCCGTCACCCGCAAGCACGAGCTGCTGGCGCGCCAGCAGGCCCAGCGTGCCAGCGACGTGTTTGGCGGCTTCAGCGCGCTGGGGTTTGGCGCCGGCATGCCGCGCGTGTTTTCCAGCCCCGGCCCGATGTACGAGCCCGAGGGCACGCGGCGCGACTACTGGCGCATGGCGCGGGCGCTGTTCGCGGCGGGCTTTCGGCCTGGCGAGCTGGTCCACAACTGTTTCAGCTACCACTTTGTGCCAGCCGGCTCGATGATGGAAAGCGGCGCCCATGCGCTGGGCTGCAGCGTGTTTCCGGGCGGCACCGGCCAGACGGAGCAGCAGGTGCAGGCCATGGCTGAGCTGAAGCCGGTGGGCTACATCGGCACGCCGAGCTTTTTGAAGATCATTGTCGAGAAAGCCGCCGAGATGAAAGTGGCGCTGCCCAGCGTGACCAAGGCGCTGCTGTCGGCCGAGGCGTTCCCGCCCTCCCTGCGCGACTGGCTGGCCGAGCGCGGCATTGCCGGCTACCAGTGCTATGCCACCGCCGACCTGGGGCTGATCGCCTACGAAACCGAAGCGCGCGAAGGGCTGGTGCTCGACGAGGGCGTGATCGTCGAGATCGTGCGGCCCGGCACCGGCGACCCGGTGGCCGAGGGCGAGGTCGGCGAGCTGGTCGTGACCACCCTGAACCCGGACTACCCGCTGATCCGCTTCGGCACCGGCGACCTGTCGGCGGTGCTGCCGGGCGCCTGCCCGAGCGGGCGCACCAACACCCGCATCAAGGGCTGGATGGGACGGGCCGACCAGACCACCAAGGTGCGCGGCATGTTCGTGCATCCGGCCCAGGTCGCCGAGATCGCCCGGCGCTTTCCCGAGGTCATCAAGGCGCGGCTGGTCGTCAGCGGCGAGATGGCCAACGACAGCATGGCGCTGCAGCTTGAAACCGCCTTGCCCGACCCGGCGCTGGCCCAGCGCATCGGCGAGGCAATCCGCGATGTCACCAAGCTGCGCGGCAGCGTGCAGCTGCTCGCGCCGGGCAGCCTGCCCAACGATGGCAAGGTGATCGAGGATGCGCGGAGCTACCAGTAGCGCGCTCAAGGGACTGGCTTTTCGCAGCGATTCGCGCCGACGCGGGCAAGGCCGCCAAAGTGGTCTTTTTGTATGGCAGCGTATCCGGGCGCGCGCCCGATACCTGGAATTACCCACCGGCCTGTGCAGGACACATGGGCGATACCTGAGCACCGTCCAATACCCGAACGGGTGCCGAACGCTTCCCGGCCATTGACCGATCCCCGGCAGGGCCGGGCGCTGCGCTCATGGCGCCCTTTCATCCCACGCTCAAGGACCCTGACCATGACCTCTCGCCGTCGATTTCTAGCCGCGTCCGCAGCTGCCTGCGCCACGTCCCATGCCTCGGCTTTCTTTGCACCCGCCAGCCCGCCGGCCGTCGCGCCGGAGTTCGCCGGTATTGACCAATGGCTGAACTCGGCGCCGCTGCGCATGGCCGACCAGCGCGGCCGGGTGGTGCTGATCGACTTCTGGACCTATACCTGCATCAATTGCCTGAACCAGCTGCCGGCCGTGAAATCCTGGCATGACAAATACCAGGCCAAAGGCCTGCTGACCGTTGGCGTGCACACGCCCGAATTCGCGCACGAGAAGCCAACAAAGAACGTGCAGTCGGCCATCGAGCGGCTGGGCATCCGGCATGCGGTGGCCCAGGACAACAGCTACGCCACCTGGCGGGCCTTCAACAACCAGTACTGGCCGGCGATCTACCTTGTCGATAAAAAGGGAAGCATCGTTTACCGCCATTTCGGCGAGGGCCGCTACCAGGAAACGGAAAAAACGATCCAGGCCCTGCTGGCCGCGTAATGCCTGCCCCGCCGGGCCGCCACAATGCCAGAATGATGCGTTTGTCCAGGAAAATTCATGCACCCAGACCATATTCTCATCGTCGATGATGACCGCGAGATTCGAGAGCTGCTGGCAAGCTATCTGGAGAAAAACGGCCTGCGCGTCACCACGGCGGCGTCGGGGCGGCATATGCGCGCGGCGCTGGACGATGCCGCCATCGACCTGATCGTGCTGGACCTGATGATGCCTGGCGAGGACGGCCTGACCTTATGCAGGGATTTGCGCGCCGGCAAGTTCAAGACCGTTCCGATCCTGATGCTGACAGCACGCAATGACGAGGCAGACCGCATCCTGGGGCTGGAGATGGGCGCGGATGACTACCTAGCCAAGCCTTTCGCGGCGCGCGAGCTGCTGGCCCGCATCAGCGCGGTGCTGCGCCGGGCGCGCATGCTGCCGCCGAACCTGCAGGTCGAGGAAGCGTCGAACCTGCTGTCGTTCGGCGACTGGCAGCTCGACACCACCGGGCGCCACCTGCTGGACGCCAGCGGCACCCTGGTGGCGCTCAGCGGTGCCGAATACCGGCTGTTGCGCGTGTTCCTGGACCACCCGCAGCGGGTGCTGAACCGCGACCAGCTGCTCAACCTGACCCAGGGACGGGATGCCGAATTGTTCGAGCGCTCCATCGACCTGCTGGTGAGCCGCCTGCGCCAGCGCCTGCAGGACGTGGCGCGGGAGCCGCGCTACATCAAGACGGTGCGCAGCGAAGGCTATGTGTTTTGCGCCACGGTTCAGGCCCGGCGGACTGACAAGTGACGAGACGCCCGGGCACGCGGCTGACATGGCCCGGCAGCCTGTTTGCCCGACTGATGCTGATCCTGCTCGTCGGAATCGTCGCCGCACAGGCCATGTCGTACGCCCTGGTGATGCATGAGCGGGCCATGGCCAGCCGCGACATGATGCTGAGCAACCTGGAAAAAGACATCGCCAGCGCCATCGCCATCCTGGACCGGCTGCCGGCGGGCGAACGCGCAGCCTGGCTGCCCCTGCTGGACCGCAGCAACTACCGCTACCAGCTCGATGCGGGCCTCGCGGGACCGGGCGCAGGCAATGAAGTGGCCGAGCGGGTCGGCGCTTCCCTGGCCCATGCGGTGGACAGCCGCTACCGCCTGGCGGTCAACGGCGTTGCCGGCGACCCCGGGCGGGTGCAGGTGCATGTGGTGCTGGGCGACGGCGCACCGCTCACCATCGACCTGAGGGCCTCCAGCATGCCGGTGTCGCGGTGGCTGCCCGCGCTGCTGCTGCTGCAGCTGGCATTGCTTGCCGGCTGCGCTTTTCTGGCGGTCCGGATCGCCACGCAACCGCTTCGGCAGCTGGCGAATGCAGCAGATGCGCTGGGACCCGACCTCAAGGGCACGGCCCTGCCTGAAAATGGCCCCACAGAGGTGGCGCGTGCCGCTGCTGCCTTCAACGCGATGCAAAAGCGCATTGAAGGCTACCTGGCCGAGAGAACCCAGATCCTGGCGTCCATTTCCCATGACCTGCAAACCCCGATCACCCGCATGCGGCTGCGCACCGAGCTGATGGACGACGAAGCGCAGAGCGCAAAGCTCCAGCACGACCTGGACGAGATGGCGGCCCTGGTGCGAGAGGCGCTGGCCTATGCCCGCAGCCTGCATGGCGCCAGCGAGAAGCCCTGCAGGACCGACCTGGACGCGCTGCTCGACAGCCTTCGCTGCGACTACGAGGACGCAGGGCAGACCATCAAGGTCCGGGGGCTGGTCGGCCAGACGGTGATGAGCCGGCCGCTGGCGCTGCGGCGCATCCTGACCAACCTGTTCGACAACGCCCTGAAGTTTGGCCATGACGTTGAACTGACGGTGCAAATCCAGCCGAACCAGGACATCGAGCTCTGCGTGCTGGACCGGGGGCCGGGCATTCCCGAGTCCGAGCTGGAGGCCGTCATGCAGCCCTTCTACCGCCTGGAAAACTCAAGGAACCGCAGCACCGGCGGCACTGGCCTGGGGCTGGCGATTGCGCAGCAGCTGGCCTCGTCTATGAACGCTCGCCTGAGCCTGTCCAACCGCCCTGGCGGCGGCCTCGCGGCCCGGCTGGTGATGCCGGCGCCAGGGCGCTGACGGCGCCACGGCAGCGCGTGTATCCAGCGGGATCAGCAGGCGCGGGAAGCTGCACGCGGGCCGTTGGGCCCAAAGCATCCTCATGTTGGCCAGCCAACAGGTTTCAAGCATCAAACAGGCCTCCAGCGCATGTAAAGCCTGCGCCAGCAGCTATGAATTGAGTAGCAAAAAGCCGCCGGGCACCTTGAATGCGACGATTGGTATCCAAGGTGGTGCCGCGCTAGGCCACCGTGATCGCCACGTCGATATTGCCGCGCGTGGCCTTGGAATAGGGACAGAGCTGGTGCGCGGCATTCACCAGCGCCTCGGCCGCTTCGCGCGCCAGTCCCGGCAGGCTGACATGGAGACGGGCCTGCAGAAAGTAGCCGCCGCCGATGGTGCCCAGGTCCACCTCGGCGTCAACGGACAGGTCGGCCGGGAGCGTGAGCTTCAGCTCGCCGGCCGCGCGCGCCATCGCCCCGATAAAGCAGGCGGACCAGCCAGCGGCGAACAGCTGCTCCGGATTGGTGCCGCCGCCGGCGCTGCCGGGCGCCGAAAGCTCGATGTCCAGCCGCCCGTCAGGGCTGCGGGAGGTGCCGTTCCTGCCGCCCGAGGAGGTGTGGGTCTTGCCTGTGTAGAGGACTTTTTCGAGTGCGGTCATGATGGATTCCTTTGCATGATTGAAGGGGAAGCACTGCCGGGCGTAGCGCCCGGTCCAGCACCCGTCAATTACAGGCGCCCGGTGTATGGGGGATGTGTCGGGCCGGGCGGTTTTTGTATGCCAGGGTAGCCGCCGCCAGCCCGATACACAGGCATACAAAGCCGCGCGATGCAGGCAGGCCGCTCAAGGCTTTTCTGCCGCGCGAGAACGCCAGACAACCGCCTGCCGGGATGCGATGCACTGGCAACTCACCGGATTGCGCAGTTCATGCGCAAAACCACCTGCGAAGAACAGCCAGGCCAGCCAGAATTTTTTCATGCGGGATTGCCCCTTGAAGTTAGCGGCCGTTGCTCAGCCGAAGGTGAAGGCATAGGCATGGGCGCCGGGATCGAGGAATTCGATCTCGAACAGATGCTCGCCCTGCGAAGCCGGCAGCCTGACCAGCTGGTAAAGCCGGTGCGCATCGACCAGGCCGTTGCCGTGCGCATCGACATCGGTGCCGTGCCCGTTCAACGGCGGCTTGCCGTCGATCAGGATGCGAAAGCGCACCGGGCCTGCGTCAGCGTCGCGCCCGAGCACCAGATGCAGGTCGCGCGCACGAAAGCGGTAGCCCAGGCGCGCATTGGCGCTCGTGGCAACGGCGCGCTCGGGCTCTACCGTCCAGTCGCCGCCCAGCGTCCACTGGTTCAGCGTCAGGCCTGCCTGGGGCGCATAGCGGTGCGGCCGGTTGGGCTGGAGGCCGCCCGCAGCCACAAAGCCGGCCGCGCGCTGGTGTCCAAGATAGGTTTCCGCCGACAGCGCCTCGCCATCCGCGGCGGCCTGGACGCCTTCGCCCCTGGCAGCCACAAGCTCGCCCGCAGCAGCGCCATGTCCGTTCTCCGCCAGCAGCTGCTGGATAAACCTTTCCGCTTCCTGGTATTGACCTTCGCCGAAGACATGGTGCCGCACCCTGCCCTGGCCATCGACAAAATACAGCGCCGGCCAATACTGGTTCTGAAACGCACGCCAGATGGCATGGTGGCTGTCGATGGCCACCGGGTAGGTGATGTTCAGCTCTTTGACCGCGCGGCGCACATGCTCGCTGTTTTTTTCAAACGCGAACTCCGGCGAATGCACCCCCACGACGACCAGGCCGGCCGCCTTGTACTTATCGGCCCAGGCCCGGATGAAGGGCAGCGTGCGCAGGCAGTTGATGCAGGAATAGGTCCAGAAATCGACCAGCACCACCTTGCCGCGCAAGTCCTCGGCGTGCAGTTCGGGTGAATTGATCCATCCGATGGCACCGGCCAGCGGCGGCATGGCCCCTTCGCTTCTGACGGCTGGGGCGCTGGCGGCATCAACTTTGGCGCTGGAAACGCGCGTGGCGCCGAACGCAGCGGGTTCGGCCTCGGCCCGGTCCTGGCGCACCGCCTGCGGCCGCAGGCTGTCTATGAGCTTTTGCTCCATCGCGGAGGTGCTGCGCAGTGACAGCTGGCTCAGCAGCCCGGTGTCCAGGCCGGTGGCGATCAGGGCCACGCCGGCCAGCACGGCAGCGCCCATGGCGCGCCTGGCCCACTGGCTGACGCCGAGCGAGCGCCGCAACAGCGCATAGACCCGCCCGCCCACCAGCAAGGACAGCGCCAGCGACGTGGCGGCGCCGCCGGCATAGGCGAACAGCAGCAGGGAGGTGCCGGTGTTGGCGCCCTGGATGGCCGCACCGGTCAGGATCAGCCCCAGCACCGGCCCCGCGCACGGCGCCCAGAGCAGCCCGGTGGCCGCGCCCAGCGCCAGCGACGAGGCGAACGCATGGTTTCCCAATGCATGTCCATCGGTTGACGCGGCAATCCGCGCCCCCAGCGCCACCAGCGGCCTGGAGGCGTGTTCGGCCAGGCGCGGAAACATCAGGGTCAGCGCAAACGCGGCGAGCAAGGCCAGTGCCGCAAGGCGGCCATATTCGTTGGCCTCGACAGCCCAGCCGCCACCCACTGCCGCCAGCGTGGCGACTGCGGTAAACGCCAGCGCCATGCCCAGCAGCAGCGGCAATCCGTTCTTCAGAAAAGGCTGGTCGGCACGCGCCAGAACAAACGGCAATACCGGAAGGATGCAGGGGCTGACGATGGTCAGGACGCCGCCGGCAAAGGCAAGGATCAGGAAAGTCATGGTCTGGAGGACTCAAAAAAAATCGACAGGAACTAGGGATGCTCTGCATAACTCTGGCGAGGCTGTGGCAGTCGGATCGGGATGGGCTGCAAGGCGTCTTTTTAAAGCCAATAGCCCCGCTATTGGTGAGAAAAACAACGCAGCAGACCGCCCGGGTCCGGCTGGCCACAGACCGCAGGGAGTGATGCAGAGCATCCCTACGGATCGGCCGGATGCCGCCTTGGCCGCTGGCCAGCCGGTCCGCAAGGCCGGGAAACAGCACTCGGGCGCCGTACCCGCTCTTTTTCGCGGACCTGGGTGATTAGGCCGCCTGTTCGTATCCGCACTGTTTCGGCCGCAGGCCCATGGGTATGCGGCGGTATCTGTGGCTGCTGCGGATACATGGAGGTACAAAAGTGTCCCGGCCTGCCGCCTGTTTCTTGCTGCCTCTGCTGCCCTAGTTGCCCGCCATGGCCTGGCCTGGCGCTCTTTTGCCACTGCCGGCTGCGTGGAGGCCGCAATGCGACCAAGGGAGGGCGCAACGCGTACCTCCGCCGGCAACTCCTCTGTGCCGATGCACCCCGGCTGAAATCGCCCGCGGACCACCTTTTCATCCGCTCGAACCCCATGGTTCAGGCGCCAATGCCGATGGGCTCTAAGTAGTTCCCGCGATGCGGCCAGCAAATTCGACTATTAGACTTAATGGATTCATTCAACGGAGACACTCATGAAAAGCCTGTTAGTCTTTGCCGCCGCAGCGGCGACACTCTTCGGTGCCCACGCACAAACCTTCCCTGGCTCCAAGCCTGTCACCTTCGTGGTGCCGTTCGCCGCCGGCGGGCCGACCGACCGGGTGGCGCGCGACCTGGCCGAGGCCATGCGCAAGTCCATGGGCAACGGCGCCAACTTCGTGGTTGAAAACGTCAACGGCGCCGGCGGTACCATCGGCGCCAACAAGGTCGCCAAGGCAGCGCCCGACGGCCACACGCTGCTGCTGCACCACATCGGCATGGCGGCGGCGCCCGGCCTGTACCGCAAGCTGCAGTACAAGCCACTGGAGGACTTCGAATACCTCGGCATGATCAATGAAGTGCCGATGACGCTGATCGGCAAGCCGCAGCTCGTGGCCAACACCTACCGCGACCTCGAAAACCTGATTCGCACCGATGCCGCCAAGCTCAACATTGCCCATGCCGGCCTGGGTTCGGCCTCGCACCTGTGCGGCCTGATGTGGCAGGCGGCCATCAATGCCAAGGAACCAATGACCACGATTCCGTTCGGCGGCACCGCGCCGGCCATGAATGCGCTGGTCGGCGGCCAGGTGGACATGATGTGCGACCAGACCACCAACACCAGCGGCCAGATCGAGGCCGGCCGGGTCAAGGCCTTTGCGGTCACAACGGCCAAGCCGCTGAAAAGCAACAAGCTGCTCAAGGACCTGCCGACGCTGCAGGAAATGGGCCTCAAGGGCTTTGACCTGACGATCTGGCACGGCCTGTACGCCCCCAAGGGGACGCCGCCGGCCGTGCTGGCGCAGATCAACACCGCCCTGAAGCTGGCGCTTAAAGACCCTGACTTCATCAAGAAGGAAGAAGGCCTGGGCGCCGTGGTGGTGACCGACAAGCGCGTGGAGCCTGCAGCCCACAAGGAATTTGTCACCGCCGAGATCAACAAGCTCAAGCCGGTGATTGAAGCCGGCGGCAAGTTCGCCGACTGACCCAGCAAGGCCTCGCCGCCAAGCCGCCCGGTGCAAGCCGGGCGGCTTTTTTCATGCCCGGATTAACCCTCTTGAACGCGCCGCCGCGCGCGGCTATCGTCTTTTGAAACAACACCATCACCCAACGGAGGCCATCCTGAACTCATCTTTCAAGCCAAATCGCCGCCTGGCGCTTGTTCTGTCTGCGCTGGCAGCTACTTTTTTCATAGCACATCCAGCCTCGGCCCAAAGCGCCTGGCCAGCCCGGCCGGTCAAGATCATCGTGCCCTTCGCGCCCGGCGGCACCACCGACATCCTGGCCAGGGCCATGGCGCCCGAGCTGTCCAAGGCCTTCGGCCAGTCCTTCGTGGTCGAGAACCGGGCCGGCGCGGGCGGCAACATCGGCGCCGATGCGGTCGCCAAGTCGGCGCCCGACGGCCACACCCTGCTGATGGGCACCGTCGGCACCCACGGCATCAACAAGGCGCTCTACAGCCGGCTGGCGTTCGATCCGCAAAAGGACTTCGCGCCGATCACGCTGGTGGCCGGCGTGCCCAACGTGATGGTCGTCAACACTGAAAAAGCCAAGGCCGCCGGCATCAACAACGTCGCCGACTTCATCCGCGCCGCCAAGGCCAGTCCGGGCAAGTTCAACATGGCCTCCAGCGGCAACGGCACCTCGATCCACATGGCCGGCGAGCTGTTCAAGACCATGAGCGGCACCTTCATGACCCACTTCCCCTACGGCGGCTCCGGCCCGGCGCTGCTGGCGCTGGTGGGCGGCGACATGGACGTGATGTTCGACAACCTGCCCTCGTCGATGCAGCTGATCAAGTCGGGCAAGCTCAGGCCGCTGGCCGTGACCAGTTCGCAGCGCTCGGCCGCCCTGCCCGATGTGCCGACGGTCGAAGAAGCCGGCGGGCCGGCGCTCAAGGGCTTCGAGGCCAGTTCCTGGTTCGGCCTGCTGGCGCCCGCCGGCACGCCGCCCGAGACGGTCAGCCGCATCCAGCAGGAGGTGGCCAAGTCGCTGAACACGCCGGCCATCAAGGAAAAACTGCTGGCGCAAGGCGCGATTCCGGGCGGCAACACGCCGCAGCAGTTCAGCGCCTTCATCGACGCCGAGCATAAGAAATGGGCGCAGGTGGTGAAGACCTCCGGCGCCAAGGTGGACTGAGGAAGCTGGCGGGACGGGCAAGGCGGTGCCCACTGTTTTCATCAGCGGCCGACTTCGGCCTGAATTTGGTCTAAGTCGGCCATTGTGCGGCTCAAGCTGAACTCCTATCATGTACTCCAGACCCGAAACCACCGGGCAACAAGACATGGAGACACTCAGCTTGGCGCGATTCAAGGCTCTTTCGCTGGACGAGGTACGGGTGCTGGAGACCATCTTCTGGTCGGCCGGCGGCTCGCGCTACAGCCTGGCTGACCGGCTGGGCTATTCCAAAAGCAAATCCAACGCATTGATGGCCGGCCTGGTCGAGCAGGGCTTGCTGGCCGAATCAGGCCTGCAGGACTCCTCGGGCGGCCGCCGGGCAGGCACCTTGCAGCTGCATGGCGGCTTGGGCGTGTTTGTCGGCGTGGACATCGGCGCGGCAAGCCTGGCGGTGGCCCTGTTTCATCCCGACCTCGCCCTGCTGGCGCAGCATGCCGAGCCCATCGACGTTCGCAAGGGTCCCGGCGTGATCCTCGCCAGGGTGCGCGCGGTGATCCGCAAGCTCATCGCGCAGTGCGGCTTTTCCGCGCGCGACGTGCTGGGCATCGGCATCGGCGTGCCCGGCCCGGTGGATTTCGGCACCGGCCAGCTGGTGAACCCGCCGCTCATGCCCGGCTGGGACGGTTTTTCGCTGCGCGAAGACCTGCGCGAAGACTACAGCGCGCCGGTGTTCGTGGACAACGATGTCAACCTCTTGGCCCTGGGCGAGCTGTGGCGCCTGCGCCGCTCGCTGCAGAATTTCCTGGTCATCAAGGTGGGCACCGGCATCGGCTGCGGCATCGTCTGCCACGGCGAGGTGTACCGGGGCGCCGCCGGCTCGGCGGGCGATGTCGGCCATATCTGCGTGGACCAGGCCGGCCCCAGGTGCCACTGCGGCAACGTCGGCTGCGTCGAGGCGATGGCGGCGGGCCCGGCCATCACGCGCATGGCCATCGAGGCGGCACAAGACGGCGCCAGCCCGGCGCTGGCCGACTGCCTGCGCGTCAGCGGCACCATCACGGTCCAGGATGTCGGGCAGGCCAGCCGCAGCGGGGACGCCGCCGCCAATGGCATCTTGCAGCGCGCGGGCAGCCTGACCGGGCAGATGCTGGCCTCGGTGGTCAATTTCTTCAATCCTTCGCACATCTTCATCGGCGGCAGGATCGCCCATATCGGCCCGCTGTTCCTGGCCGCCGTGCGCCAGAGCGTGTACCAGCGCTCTCTCGCGCTGTCGACCCGGCACCTGGAAATCCACTACGCGCCGCTGGGCATGCAGGGCGGCATGGTGGGCGCCGGGGTGCTGGCGGTGCAGGAAACACTCAAGGTGAAAGGCGTTGCGCCATGAGCATTGCGGCCCGGACTCCCCCTGAAACCGCCCCGGCACCGGGGCTGCCGCAGCCGGCTTCGCCAGGCGCAGGCTCCAGCGTTGCGGTGGAATTCAACGAAGTTGTGAAGGAATTCGGCGCGGTGCGGGTGCTGCACGGCGTCAGCTTTGCGCTGGCGCCTGGCCGGGTGTACGGGCTGCTGGGCGAAAACGGCGCCGGGAAATCGACGCTGATGAAAATCCTGGCGGGCTACGAGCAGCCCACCGGCGGCACGGTGTCCATCAACGGCATGGTGCGTCACCTGGCCAGCAGCCGCGACGCCGAAGCGCTCGGCATCGTGCTGATCCACCAGGAGTTCAACCTGGCCGATGACCTGAGCATCGCCGACAACATCTTCCTCGGCCATGAAAAGAAAAAGGGCTGGCTGCTGGACGACGCCGCCATGCGGCAGGGTGCGGCACTGGCGCTGGCCCAGGTGGGGCTGGCCATCGACCCGGCGACCAAGGTCAGGCGCCTGATCGTGGCTGAAAAGCAGCTGGTGGAAATTGCCAAGGCCGTGGCGCGCCGCGCCCGCCTGCTGATCATGGACGAGCCCACCGCCACACTGACCGTCGGCGAAACCGAGCGGCTGTTCAAGCTGATCGCGCAGCTGCGCGCCGATGGCGTGACCATCGTGTACATCTCGCACAAGCTTGACGAGGTGGAGCGGGTGACCGACGAGGTGATCGTGATGCGCGACGGCCGCTTCGTGGCCCGCGCGCCGACCTCGGAAGTCAACCGCCACCAGATGGCCAACCTGATGGTGGGGCGCGAACTCTCAGACCTGTACCCGGCGCGCGATGCGCGCATTGCCGACCCCAGCCCGGTGCTGCGGGTGCGGGAATTCAGCGTTCCGGGCTGGGCCAGCGGCATTGATTTTGAAGTGCGCCCCGGCGAGATCCTGGGCTTTGCCGGCCTGGTGGGCGCCGGCCGCACCGAGCTGTTCGAAGGGCTGCTCGGGCTGCGGCCAGCGACCGGAAGCGTCGAGATGGCGGGCAGCCAGCTCGCGGCCGGCACCGGCTGGCGCAACCCGGGCCAGGCGATGCGCCAGGGGCTGACCTACCTGAGCGAGGACCGCAAGGGAAAAGGCCTGCATGTGAATCTGGGCCTGCGCGAAAACCTGACGCTGATGGCGCTGGAGCGTTATGCCCGCCCGTGGCTGCAGCCCCAGGCCGAGCGCCAGGCGCTGGCGGTCGCGGTCAAAGACTTCGGTATCCGAACCGGCTCGCTTGAGTTGCGTGCTTCGTCGCTGTCGGGCGGCAACCAGCAAAAGCTGGCGCTGGCCAAGGTGCTGCAGCCCCGGCCCAAGGTGGTGGTGCTCGACGAGCCGACGCGCGGCGTTGACATCGGCGCCAAGCGGGACATCTATTTCCTGATCCAGCGCCTGGCGAAAGAAGGGCTTGCCGTGATCGTGATTTCGTCCGAGCTGATGGAGCTGATCGGCCTGTGCCACCGGGTTGCGGTGATGCGGGCCGGCCGGCTGCAGGCCACGCTCGATGCCGACCATTTAACCGAAGAGGAGCTGATCGCTCATGCCACCGGAACCATCCCTTCAAGCCGCTGAGCCCCTTGAATCGCCGCCCGATGGCCGCGCCGCGCCCGCCGCTCACCGCAGCGCGGCGGCCGAGGGCTGGCTGGTGCGCCTGCGCAGCCTCGGCCCGGTCATCGGCCTGGTGCTGCTGTGCATCGCGGGCACCATGCTCAACAGCGATTTCGCCTCGCTCGACAACGCCATGAACGTGCTGACCCGCACCGCCTTCATCGGCATCATCGCGGTCGGCATGTGCTTCGTCATCATTTCCGGCGGCATCGACCTGTCGGTCGGCTCGATGGCCGCGCTGATCGCCGGCAGCGTGATCATGTTCATCAACATGGCCGGCGCGCACCTGGCCTCGCCGCTGCTGGCCGTGGTGCTGGGCGCGCTGCTGGCGGTGGTGCTGGGCGCCGTGTTCGGCCTGGTCCACGGCCTCTTGATCACCAAGGGCCGGATCGAGCCCTTCATCGTGACGCTGGGCACACTGGGCATCTTTCGCGCCTACCTGACCTATTTCGCCGACGGCGGCGCGATCACGCTCGACAACGCGCTGGCCGACCTCTACAGCCCGGTCTATTACGCGAGCCTGTTCGGCGTGCCGGTGCCGGTATGGGTCTTTTTGATCGTCGCGCTCATCGGCGGCGTAGTGCTCAACCGCACCGCGTTCGGCCGCTATGTGCAGGCCATCGGCTCGAACGAGCAGGTGGCGCGCTATGCGGCGGTCGATGTGGACCGCGTGAAGATATTGACCTATGTGCTGCTGGGCGTGTGCGTCGGCGTGGCCACGCTGCTGTACGTGCCGCGCCTGGGCTCGGCCTCGCCGACCACCGGACTGCTCTGGGAGCTGGAGGCGATTGCGGCGGTCATCGTCGGCGGCACGGCGCTCAAGGGCGGCGCCGGCAGCATCACCGGCACCGTGATCGGCGCGGTGCTGCTGTCGGTGATCAGCAACATCCTCAACCTCACCAGCATCATCAGCGTGTACCTCAACGCGGCGGTGCAGGGTTTCGTGATCATCGGCGTCGCGTTCTCGCAGCGCAGCAGGCGCTAGCGGGCCGCACCAGCCATCGCGCTTTTTGTTTTTCGGTCGTTAAAACTTCAATCCACAGGAGACATTCGCATGATTTCACGCACCACACGCCGCATCGCGCTCGGCGCCATCGCCGCCGCCGCCACCATCGCTGCCCTGCCGGCCTTCGCCGCCGAGAAGGTCAACCTCGGGGTGTCCATCCCGGCGGCCACGCACAGCTTCATGGGCGGCATCAACTACTGGGCCAACCAGGCGAAAAAAGACCTGGAAAAGCAGCACAAGGACTTGAAGATCACCATCAAGACGGCCGCCAACGCGCCCGAGCAGGCGAACCAGCTGCAGGACTTTTCCACCGTGACCAAGATCAACGCGCTGGTCGTTTTTCCGTTCGAGTCCGCCGCTTTGACCAAGCCGGTGGCGCAGGTCAAGGCCAAGGGCGCCTATGTGACGGTGGTGGACCGGGGCTTGACCGACACCAGCGCGCAGGACGCGTATGTGGCGGGCGACAACACCGCCTTCGGTCGCATCCCGGCCGAGTACATCGCCAAGACCCTGGGCGGCAAGGGCAACGTGGTGGCGCTGCGCGGCATTGCGACCACGCTGGACAACGAGCGTATGGATGCGTTCAACGCGGTGCTGAAGAACCATCCCGACATCAAGCTGCTCGACGCCAAGTACGCCAACTGGAACCGCGACGACGCCTTCAAGGTCACGCAGGACTACCTGACGCGCTTCAAGAGCATCGACGCTGTCTGGGCCGCCGATGACGACATGGCCGTGGGCGTGCTCAAAGCCATCGAGCAGGCCAAGCGCACCGACATCAAGGTCGTGTTCGGCGGCGCCGGCGCCAAGGGCATGGTCAAGACCATCATGGACGGCAAGGACAAGCGCCTCGCCGCCGACGTGAGCTATTCGCCCAAGTTCATCTACGACGCGATCAAGCTCACCGCCGAGGCAAGGTTGAAAGGCGAAAAACTGCCGGCCACGACCATCATCCCGTCGGTGCTGATCACCAAGGACAACGCCAAGAGCTTTTACTTTCCAGACTCGCCTTTTTAAGCCAAATCGGGCTCTAGCGCAGGCAGTTCCTGCGCTAGCTGCTACCGAAACAGGAGCGCTAGATTGAGCAGCTCCTACGCACTGACTGACAGACCCATGCCTTTCGTTCACCACTGACCACCATGGCAAGACCCATCACACTCTTCACCGGCCAATGGGCCGACCTGCCCCTGGCCGAACTGGCGCCGCTCGCCAAGAGCATGGGCTACGACGGCCTGGAGCTTGCCTGCTGGGGCGACCA
>JAQGNK010000140.1 GCA_028291905.1 Polaromonas sp. | reverse complement strand
GCGGCAAGCCCATGGCCCGGGCGAGTACAACCATGGCCAGCTCCTGCCGGGGCATCAATCCCGTCGATGAGCGCATATGGTCGATAAAGCGGAAGATCGCGCGCAACTCGGGGCTCGGGTTTTGCCTGCGCAGCGCGATGTCCAGCAATTGCGCGGCACGCGGGTCCCCTTTGGGATAAAGCGGATGATCGAATCCCGGAACGCTCCGGCCTTGCGCATGCAGCAACTGGGCGCGCTTGACAAGTACGGGGCTGGCCCGGGAATGGCCGAGGAAATCTTCCAGCCGGTTATACATGCGTCCGACATCAACGCCGGAAGTGGCGCACATGGCCGATGCAAGGCAGCTGTGCAGCGTTCCTCCGGCGGACGCCACCACACGCGCACCCAGGGTGCCGGGCGGCAGCTCATGGTCCGCCATGAGAATCAAAATTGCCGTCAAGGCGCTGGTGTTTTCGGACGTTGCCGCAATGGCCATCGCATGCAGCAGCCCCTCTACGAGCGACTCCCCCCTGGCCATGGGCCGGTATTGCTGCGCCACGCCGAGAAAGCCGCAGCACCCTGCAACAGTCTGCATGATCTCGCGCGCTGCCGGCAGGGTCTTGCCCTGGGACAAGCGCTCCGCTGCAGAACCGCGGCGCATGCCAAGCATCAGCACGACCAGCGCGAAAGCCTCCAGAAGGTTGTCACGCGCCTGAAGCGAGGTCAGCGTCTGCGTCAGCGCCATGAGTTCTGCGGGCGGTTTTCGCACTGGCCAAATCGGTGGCTGCCGATTGATTTCGCCCGTCCAGAGCAGTTCGGCAACCGCTTCGAAAGAAAGGCCTGACCTGACAAGGTCAGCCGCAAGGTGGCCGCGATAGCGTGGGCCCTGCTCTGTGATTTCTGTGATCGATGTGGGAAAGATGGGCTCTCCCCAGTTCATGGCCGACGCAGCCACCGGCCCATGGCCCGAACGCGCCAGCGACCGCATGCTGACCCGGTCGATGTCCCTGCGCAGGTAAAGCCTGTCTTTCTGACCCTGCTGCGCAATGCTGTGGATCCATCCACGGCTTACATACGCATAGAGGGTTTGCGGCCGTACCTTGAGGATTTCCATGGCTTGCGCGGCGGATGCATAGTCGCGGCGCAGCGGTGGGTCCGGGTCTTTCATGGCAGCTCCTGGTCAGCGAAGCACGATGATGGCGATACCTGCCATTGTCAAGGCACCGCCCAGCAGCATCAGGGCCGTGATGGCCTCATCGTTCCTGAACAGCAGGTGATTGAGTGGGAAAACCAGAATCGGCGTACACAAGGTGACAAGCGTTGCCACTGACAGCGGGATATAGCGCATGGAAGCGATGACGCATATTTGCGCCGAAATGGTACAGACACCCAGCAGGGCATAGAGCCCTATGCCACGGCGGGAGGCTGCCTTCAAAACCTGCACCATCTGGCGCTTGCCGGAACTGAAGATCAGGTGAAGCGCCAGCCCGAATGCGGCACCAACGAGCGCACCAAAAATAGGCTCGTTCCAGACACGCACAGCCGTTCCGCGCAACACATTGCCAATCGCATAAGCCAGGGAGCTGCCCAATCCCAGCAGCAGGACCGAGCCCAGCAGGCGCTGATGCAACGAAGCCCTGGGCAACGCCTGGACAGACGGCTCCTCCTGTCGCTCACGTCGGGTATGTCGGGTACGCGAGAAAAAGCCCGGCTTGCAGCTCACCAGCATCAGACCGCAGATGGTCATAACCATGCCCAGGCCCACCAGCAGCGAGATGTCTTCACCGAGCAGCAACCAGGCAATCAAGGCGGTAAAGAGCGGGCTGCTCACCTGAAAAACACTCGCCTTGGCCGGACCGAAGCGCACGACTGATTCATAGAAAAACCAGCGCCCCAGATAAGTTGCAAACCCGCCGGCAATTGCAAACAGCCAGAAAGCGTAGGCATTCCAGCGCAGTGCCTCAGGCCTGATAAGTAACTGCACCGTAAATGCCAGCAAGGAAAACACGACATTGGTGGTGGTGGCAATCAAAAAACCCAAGCCAAGCTTGAGATGGCTTGAAGCCACTTTGGCCACCAGGATGCCTGTCGTGAAAAGCAGCAAGGCCCCGGTGGCCAGCGAATAGCCCAGAAAAGCGTCAGGCATCAGCAATCAAGCATGCGCTCTGTTCATGGGAAATTCAGATCTTGAATGCTTCAAGCGACTCTGGCGCAAACAACTCGTTTGGCGCCAACAAGCGCTTGGAGAGACCCTGTTCAAACGAGTAACGCAGGAAAGTCTGCAAGGTCGCTTCGTTCTTCTCAAACCCGTAAGGCCAGAAGTCCTCACCCATTTCACGCTTGACCTGCTCGACATGCGAGGTCAGCCACGGCAGCATCACTTTCAGCGCAGCCGTTTCGTAAAGGTCCTGGTAAGTGCGGCGCTGGGACGCTTCAAGCGCCTTCATCATCGAGCGGGCAACCCAGCGGTTGGCCTCATACACATCCCGGCGAATCGCCACCGTGTGCATGATCGGAAACATTCTGGTCTCCCTGAAGTAGTTGCGCTCGACTTGCTCATAGTCCTCGAAAAGCCGCACCACCTTGCCGCCGCCGTTCAGGAAACTCGACGGCATGCGGGCGGTGTAGAGCGCATCGATCTCGCCGTCCAGCAGCATTTTGGCCAGCGTCTTTTCAGGGCCGATGCTTTCAACCCTGATATTGGGCGGCAGGTCGAGCCTGATTTTTTCAGACCGGCCGGGCTCTTCCTCGCCGCCGGTGAAATAGGTCACGCTGTCCACCGGCACGCCGTAATGGTCGGACAGGATGCCGCGTATCCAGACCGGCGCCGTCATCTGGTACTCCGGATTGCCGACGCGCTTGCCGATCAAATCCTTGGCCTCGCGGATGCCGGAACTGGCATTGACGTAAATGCAGGAATGGCGGAAAAACCGCGAGGGAAATACCGGTATTGCCACGAAGGGCCGCGCTTCATTGAACATCGACACGGTATAGGACGAGAGCGACATCTCGGCCACATCGAACTCCTTGTGCCGCAGCATGCGAAAAAAGGTTTCCTCGACCGGCATGTCGAGGTAGTTCAGGTCGATGCCGTCAGGCTGAACGCTGCCGTCCATCAGGGCGCGGGTGCGGTCATAGTTCCAGCAGCCAAAGGTAAGCTTGAGTTTTGACATTCGAAGGTCCTATTCAGCTTTGATGCCTGCAACAGCGATGGCTTTGGACAGCCGCTCGTTTTCCGCCAAGATGGCTTTGTTGTAGTCGGCCGGGCCGGCCCCGATGGGATCGATGCCAGCCTTGTTGAGGGTTTGGATGAGCTCCGGCATTTTTGCAACCTGCGCCATCTCGGCGCTGATGCGCTCGATGGTGCCGGCTGGCGTTCCGGTGGCGGCCAGCACGCCCACGATGGGCGCAAAGTCAAATCCGGGAATGGTTTCAGCCAGCGCCGGCACATTGGGTTCCTGGCTGGAACGGCTGGCCGCATTGCTGGCCAGCAGCTTGACCTGTCCCGCCTTGACAAATCCCACCAGGGACGGCAATGCCGAAAACAGCACATCCACCTGGCCGCCGATCAATGCGGGCACGGACTGCCCGGACCCTTTGAACGGGACATGCGTGATTTGCAGGTCAAGCGCGGCTTTCATGGCCTCCATGGTCAGGTGGTGGGTACTGCCGATGCCAGAGGAGCCATAGTTCAACGTGCCTGGCTTGGCCTTGGCCAGCGCAATGAAATCCTGCAGGTTGGCGGCAGGCACCTTGTCATTGGCGGCAAGGTACAGCGGCGCCCGCGCGGCCAGCGACACCGGCATGAAATCGCGCTTGTAGTCGTAGCCCAGGTTTTTGTAGATGGCGGGGTTGATCGAGAACATGGAACCGTCGGTCACCAGAAAGGTGTAGCCGTCCTTGGGCGAGGTGGCAAGGGCCTGCGCCGCCACCACGCCATTGGCACCGGGCCGGTTGTCCACCACGACCGATTGGCCCAGCCGCTCGCCGAGCCGTTGCGCAAAGATGCGCGCCACCGTGTCAGGCAGGCCGCCGGCCGAGTAAGGCACGACAAACTTGATCGGCCGGTTGGGA
Organism: Polaromonas sp.; assembly: GCA_028291905.1. GTDB lineage: Bacteria > Pseudomonadota > Gammaproteobacteria > Burkholderiales > Burkholderiaceae_C > Polaromonas. The sequence continues at coordinate 11,828 of JAQGNK010000140.1, read as the reverse complement.
TAGGCAGCCTGCGCATGCGCAAGCATGGGCAGCGCCAAGGCACCAGCCAGCGCTGTGGCGATACGCAGCAGGATAAAGCGACGTTGTTTCATGAAAATGCCTCCTGAAGACTTCGATTATTTTGATGAAGGAAAAATGCAGGCCTTAGCTCGCGCTCATGACGCGGGCTCGGATGTCGAGTAAGACGGCTCCAGCGCGGGCCCGATCCCGTCCCATACATAGGAAGCCTTGAACGAACGCCAGTCAGTGGTCTTGGGAACAATGGCTTGATAGGCGCAGACGCTGGACGGAATGCGTGCCCCACCCGCGCCAATGGCTGGCGCACCGGCCTGGAAGGCCTGTACCGCTTCGAGCATCTGCCTGCGAAACTCGACAACAGCCAGATCGCTGGCGCCAAGCCGGTCATGCGTGCGGTCGGCAATGGGGCCCATCGTCACCCACATCGCAATATCCTGGTTGGGAAAACCTGTGATGCCGGTGAAGTTTCCAGCCTTCATGGCAACGCGATCCTGCCAGTAGAAGTTCTCGCGGTTGCGCAGCGGCCGGTATTGGGCGTCCAGGTCAACACCGACCTGCTGGCCCAGGAATTTTCGCCAGGCATCGGTGTCGGGCGTCTGCGATGGATGGCCCCAGGCGATGAAATAAAAAGCGGTGTTCGTGTCATCCATCGGCACGTTGATATTGGCCACGTTGTAGAGGTTGTTCGGCGGAATCAATGCTGTTGCTGGTGCCACGAAAACCGTCGAGCGCACATAGTCGTTCGCCGCGGCATTCTTGATGGGGCGCCTTATGGCCGCATAGCGAAAACCATAACCGCCGCGCTCGACCTGCATACGGGGCGCCTTGTCGGTGGAAGGGCGCAGCCAGTTGGTGTCGGTTGCCTCGGCGCCTTCCACCCGTGCCGGCACCATGTCGGAGGAATGCAGGCTGGAGCTGTGCGCGGAATCAATCGCACCCTCCAGAATCTGCGCCCAGTTGCAGGGAATGATGGCTTTGGCAATCGCCACTTTCGCCTCGGCCGTCGGCGCCCAGGCGGGCGGTTCGAACTCGGGCCGGGTTTCGGGCGGGCCCAGGTAAGCCCAGACAAAACCGCCCCACTCCTGCACCGGATACGCCAGGTGCTTGACCTTTTGCGCCATGCTGCTGGCCGCAGGTTCCGACACCATTTCCAGCACGTTGCCGTCCACGTCCATCTTCCAGCCGTGGTACAGGCAGCGCAAGCCGCAGTCTTCATTGCGGCCAAACACCAGCGAAACGCGCCGGTGCGGGCAATATTCGTCCATCACGCCAACGCGGCCGTTGGTGTCGCGAAACACCACCAGGTCTTCGCCAAAGACCTGCGCCTTGACAGGCGTGCCGTCGGGCTCGCTCACTTCCTCGATCAGGCACACCGGTGTCCAGTGGCGGCGCATTAGCTGCCCCATCGGGGCCTGGCCTTGCACGCGGCACAGCAACTCGTTTTCTTCGGCAGTCAACATTGCAAATTTCCTTAAATGAATGGGCTGGTCCGGGGCAATAAAAACTACTTGCCAACTTGAAGGAAGATTATTATTCTTAGACGACTAAGATTATTTACGTTTCTTTGATTTGTCAAGACTATTTATGGAGACAACCATGAGCGTTAACCCTAGCGTTACAGCAGACGTGCCTGTCGCGGATTCATCAGTCCATGAGCCTGACTTCTTCAACGTCAGGGTGGTCAGGAAGGAAGCCGTGGCCCAAGGCATCTACCTGTTTGAACTGCGCCATCCCGAGGGCGCTCCCCTGCCCGCTTTCACGCCGGGCTCTCACCTGACGGTGCAAGTGCCCAGCGGCGTGCGGCGCAACTACTCGCTGTGCAGCAATCCGGCCGATGCGAGCCTGTACCAGATCGCCGTCAAGCGCGACGAGGGTGGCCGTGGCGGCTCGGTCAGCATGGCGGACGACGTGCAGGCAGGCCAGTTGCTGTCGGTCAGCTGGCCGCGCAACAACTTCGAGCTGGCGGAACGGGCAAACCGCTTTATTTTCGTGGCCGGCGGCATCGGCATCACGCCCATCCTGTCGATGATGCGGCACCTCAAACACGCTGGCAAGGACAGCTTCACGCTCTACTACTGCACCCGCGACGAAGCCAGCACGGCCTTCATTGACCACCTCAAGTTGGAGTTCGCAGAAAAGGTCCGGATTCACCACGACAACGGCGACATCGACCAGGCGCTCGATTTATGGCCGGTATTCGAGAAGCCTGCCAATGCCCATGTCTATTGCTGCGGGCCCAAGGGGCTGATGGACAGCGTGGAGGACATGTCAGGCCATTGGCCATCGGGTTCGGTGCATTTCGAAAGTTTCGGTGTGGAGGCGAAAGCCTTCGCCGCCAATAAGCCGTTTGACGTCCGGCTCGAAAAAACCGGCAGCACTGTCCATGTCAGCGCCGGCCAGACGATTCTGGAGGCCTTGCGCGGCGCGGGCCTTCGCGTGCCGAGCTCCTGCGAAAGCGGCACCTGCGGTTCCTGCAAGACCCGGCTGCTCGCCGGCGAGGCCGAACACCGCGACATGGTGCTGACCGAAGAAGAAAGGCAGGACCACATCATGGTCTGCGTCTCGCGCGCCCGCTCGGATCAGCTGGTGCTGGACTTATGAACAGCCGCCCGATGCAGATCGGCGTGGTCGGCCTGGGCCGGGCCTTCACCCTGATGCTGCCCACCTTCCTGCACGACAGCCGGGTCAAGCTGGTGGGCGCGACGGATCCGATTGCGGCGGCCAGGGTGCAGTTCGAAAAAGACTTTGGCGCATCCAGCCATGACTCGGTCGAAGCGCTCTGCGCCGACCCTGCGGTCGAGGCGCTCTACATCGCGTCGCCGCACCAGTTTCATGCGGCGCATGTTTGCCTGGCAGCCTCATTCGGCAAGCATGTGATGGTCGAAAAACCCATGGCCCTGAGCCTGGACGAATGCACCCGCATGATCGAGGCCTGCAGCCGTGCGGGAGTCCATCTCATCGTCGGCCACAGCCACAGCTTCAACCTGCCGATACGTCGCACGCGGGAGATCATCGACAGCGGCCTCTACGGCAGCGTCAAGATGATCACGGCGATCAATTACACCGATTTCCTGTACCGGCCGCGCCGTCCGGAAGAGCTTGACACGGCTGCCGGCGGCGGCGTCATCCACAGCCAGGCGACGCACCAGATGGATATTGTTCGGCTGCTCGGCGGTGGGCGGGTGAGCAGCGTGCGCGCCCATACCGGCGCCTGGGACGCCAGCCGCCCTACCGAAGGGGCCTACAGCGCGCTGCTGGGTTTTGAAAACGGCGCCTTCGCCTCGGCCACCTACAGCGGTTATGGCCATTACGACTCCGACGAGCTGATGGACAACATCGGTGAAATGGGCCAGTTCAAAAGCGCCAAGGACTACGGCGCGGCGCGCAGACGCTTGCAAGGTGCTGCCACAGCGGCAGACGAAACAGCCCTCAAGGCGGCACGCAACTATGGCGGCGCGCTGTATTCGCCGGCCATCGCCCTGCCTGAAAACCTGGCCCATCAGCATTTCGGCCAGGTCATCGTGAGCTGCGAGAAGGCCGATCTGCGCCCCGGCGCCTCGGGCATAGCGATTTACGCCGACAACCAGAAAATTATTGAGCGGCTGCCCGCACCCCGCATCCCGCGCAGCGAGGTGATTGACGAGTTGCATGCCGCGGTGGTGCTTGATCGCCCCACGCTTCACAGCGGTGAATGGGCGCGCGCCACCACGGCGGTGTGCCTGGCCCTGCTGGAGTCCGCACGCACGGGCGCCGGCTGCCGGCCCGGCCTCCAGATAAGTCACAATCCCAGGGCATGACCAACGACACACAAAACATCATTCGCCATTGGCGGGAGGCGGTTCCCAATGACCGCCTGGCACATCTGGTTCGCGATGCCTCACGCGCATTTCATAAAGCCTTGCAGGTGCGCCTGGCACAGCATGGCGTGCCGTTCGGGCACTGGACATTCCTGCGGATTCTCTGGGAGTCCGACGGCCTGACGCAGAAGGAACTCAGCGAGCGGGCCGGCGTCATGGAGCCCACCACCTTCATTGCGATGAAAACGATGGAGTCCCTGGGCTACATCGTGCGCAAGCAGTTGCCCACTAACAAAAAAAATATGTATGTTTACCTGAGCGATGAAGGCCGTGCGCTCAAGTCAAAGCTGGTGCCGCTGGCAGAAGACACCAATACGGTCAGCATTGAGGGCGTGGCAGCCGAGGACCTCAAGACCACGCGCCGTGTGCTGCTGACCATGATCGAGAACCTTGCCAAGGACGAGTTGCAGCAGACGCCCCCGGTGAAACGGCGAACCGCTGTAAAAAAACAGCGGCGCAACGACGGCGGGGAAACCCAGCAAGCCACGGCCTGAAAAGGCTGGTGGCTTTCAGGATGCAGCTCTAGCTCTACCTCTAAATCAGGGTCACGCCGGTCTTGGCCTGCAGCGTTTCGTGTGTCACACCGGGCGCCAGCTCAACCACTTTCAAGCCCAGCGGCGTCACGTCCATCACCGCCAGGTCAGTGATGATGCGGTTCACGACGCCCACGCCAGTCAGCGGCAGGGTGCATTTCGGCAGGATCTTCATGTCCTCGGTGCCGTCTTTCTTGCGAGCGACATGCTCCATCAGCACAATGACGCGCTTGACGCCGGCCACCAGGTCCATCGCGCCGCCCATGCCCTTGACCATCTTGCCCGGAATCATCCAGTTGGCCAGGTCGCCCTGCTCGCTGACCTGCATCGCACCCAGAATGGACAGGTTGATCTTGCCGCCTCGAATCATCGCAAAGCTGTCATGGCTGCCGAAGATCGACGAGCCCGGCAGGGTGGTCACGGTCTGCTTGCCCGCGTTGATCAGGTCCGCATCGACTTCCATCTCGGTGGGGAAGGGGCCGATGCCGAGCATGCCGTTTTCGGACTGCAGCCAGACTTCTTTGTCGCTGGGCACGAAGTTGGCCACCAGCGTCGGAATGCCGATGCCGAGGTTGACGTAAAAACCGTCTTCGAGTTCCTGGGCAGCGCGGGCTGCCATCTGGTCCTGGGTCCAAGCCATGCTCAAGCTCCTTGCTGGCCACTGCTGGCGTTGATGGTGGTGGTGGAGGGTGCGGGTGTGGTGGGTTCGGGCGCCGGCGCGTCATCGGTGCTGGCGGCCAGCGCGATGGCGGCTTGGGCCTCGATGCGGGCGGCGGCGGCATCGACCGGCGCGGCGGTCACGGTGCGCTTTTCGATGCGCTTTTCAGGGTTCGGGTTGTGCACGATGCGGTGCACATAAATGCCCGGCAGATGCACCTCGTCGGGCACCATCTCGCCGGTTTCCACGATTTCCTCGACTTCCACGATGCACAGCTTGCCGGCCATGGCGGCAGCCGGGTTGAAGTTGCGGGCCGTCAGGCGGAACTGCAGGTTGCCGGACTTGTCGGCGCGGTGGGCCTTGACCAGCGCCACGTCCGGCACCAGCGCGCGTTCCATGACATAGGTTTCGCCGTCGAATTCGCGCAATTCCTTGCCTTCAGCCACCAGCGTGCCGACGCCGGTCTTGGTGAAGAAAGCCGGAATGCCAGCGCCGCCGGCGCGAAGCTTTTCAGCCAGCGTGCCCTGCGGCGTGAACTCAAGCTCCAGCTCGCCGGCCAGGTACTGGCGCTCGAACTCCTTGTTTTCACCCACGTAGGATGAAATCATTTTCTTGATCTGGCGCGTTTCGAGCAGCTTGCCCAGGCCGAAACCGTCAACGCCGGCATTATTGGAAATAACTGTCAATTCCTTGACGCCGGAATCGCGCAGCGCGTCGATCAGCGCCTCTGGAATGCCGCACAATCCAAAGCCGCCGACAGCCAGCAGCTGGCCGTCCTGAACGACACCCTTGAGGGCTTGTGCAGCCGAGGGGAAAAGCTTGTTCACAAAATATCTCCTTGTTAGCGGGTTGGGTCCGGCGCCCGCAAGGCTTGAGTGGCATGCCAGCGCAGTCCGCTACGATACTACTTATTGAGCTACGTAGTTCTTCTTAAAGGTTTGCCCTGATGTCCACCGATTACCAACTGGCTTTCGATCTGGCACCGGTAGGGCTGGTGCTATCGCGCAACCGCTCCATTCTGGATTGCAACCGGCATGTATGCGAGATGTTCGGCGCCACGCGCGAGCAGCTGATCGGCCAGTCGTTCATGATCCTCTATCCCAGCGTTGCCGAATACGAGCGCATCGGTGCGCGCATGCTGCCGATACTCAACGCCACCGGCATGTACTCCGACAACCGCATTATGAAGCGCGTCGATGGCCGCACCAGGGACGAGACCTTCTGGTGCCATGTCACCGGGCGGGCGCTGAACCGCAATGTGCCGCATGAGGCCGGTATCTGGACGTTTGAAGACCTGAGCGCCAGCCGGCCGGTGACGGCCGACCTGACGGCCAGGGAACGCGAGGTGGCGGCCCACCTGATGCGCGGCTTGACCTCCAAGGAGATTGGCCGGGCCTTGACGATCAGCCACCGCACGGTGGAAATCTACCGCGCCCGGCTGATGCGCAAGTTCAAGGCCTCGACGACGGCTGACCTGGTGCACAAGCTGATGACGGGCTAAAAACCCATGCCAGCCTGCCGGCAAGGCAGTCTGGCTGACTAGACGCTGCCCAGGTCGGCATCGCGCCGGATCGACTCGCGGGCGCGGTGGTCGCGCAGTTTGCCCAGCGTGTGTTCCAGCACACGCTTGAGTTTGTCGCTGGCGCCCCGGAAGGCCTCGTCCTGGTTCGAGGCATGGTGGTTGACGGCAATGGGCTCGCGGTTGGCCAGGCGCGCTTCCATCATGCAGCGCTTGTGGTCGGTGCTGACCTTGTCGGCATTTTCATCGCTCATGTGGACTTCGATGCGGGTGATGTCGTCCTTGTAGCGGCTGAAGGATTCATTCAACTCGGTGTTGGCCCAGCGCTCGAAGGACTCGCCGGTGGCTATGGTGTGGTTGGAGTTGACCTGGATTTGCATTGCTTGTTTCCTTTTTGAAGAACTGCCGCCTCTGGCCTGCTGGCCGGGCTGCATGCCGATGCCACCCGGAGGGCGGCTCGAAAATCCATTATGTGCCTTGCCCTTCGGCTGGGCTGTAGTCCGCAGTCCTTACCTGCCGCTTCATGTGGATACGCGCCGGGGCTTTGCTGCGGATTTGCTTTTCATCCCAAGAATGCTATTTTTTTAATAGCTACCTGCGCTTTAATCCATTGCGCCAGAGGCATGAATCATCATTCATTGCAGCTGACGCAGGCTAGTGCAGGTGCCTCAAGCCTTCTTCGGCCCATCGACCACTTCGGCGGCCGTCCTGAAGGCTTCGACAGCCGTCGGCACGCCGCAGTACACCGCCGCCTGCAGCAGCACTTCCTGCAGCTCGGCCGGCGTGGCGCCGTTGTTCAGCGCGCCGCGCAGGTGGCCCCGGAGCTCGTTCTGCTTGCCCAGCGCCGTCAGCATCGCCACGGTGACCAGGCTGCGCGTCTTGAGGTCAAGCCCTGGCCGCTGCCAGACATCGCCCCAGGCCTTGGCGGTGATGTGCTCCTGGATCGGGCGGGTGAATTCGGTCATGCCGCCCAGGGCGTTGGCGACAAAGTCTTCGCCCATCACCTGCTTGCGGGTGGCCAGTCCTTTGTCGTAGTCGGGTTGCTGCATGCTGTTGGCTCCTTAAAAAGCATCAGCATACGGCCCGCTTCGGGAGCTTGGCTATGAAGCTCTTAAATAATGACTATGGATGAGCCATTGCCGCATCGATTGATGATGTTCATAATTAATCCATCATCAATAGTTTTATTCTATTCATGATGAGCCAGAAAATCTCTACAAGGAAACCAGCCATGACCCTCCTGACCACCGCCGCCGGCGCGCCCGTTCCCGACAATCAGAACACCATGACCGCCGGCCCGCGCGGCCCGGTGCTGCTGCAGGATGTCTGGCACCTTGAAAAGCTGGCCCACTTTGCCCGCGAGGTGATTCCCGAGCGCCGCATGCATGCCAAGGGCTCGGCGGCCTACGGCACCTTCACCGTCACCCACGACATCACCCGCTACACCAAGGCGAAAATCTTCTCTCAGGTCGGCAAGCAGACCGAGCTGGTGCTGCGCTTTTCAACCGTCGCCGGCGAGCGCGGCGCGGCAGATGCCGAGCGCGACATTCGCGGCTTTGCTGTCAAGTTCTACACCGAGGAAGGCAACTGGGACCTGGTCGGCAACAACACGCCGGTGTTCTTCCTGCGCGACCCGCTGAAGTTTCCAGACCTGAACCGCGCCGTCAAGCGCGACCCGCGCACCAACCTGCGCAGCGCCGAAAATAACTGGGACTTCTGGACGCTGCTGCCCGAGGCGCTGCACCAGGTCACCATTGTGATGAGCGACCGGGGTCTGCCCAGGTCCTACCGCCACATGCACGGCTTCGGCAGCCACACCTTCAGCTTTCTCAATAGCCAGAACGAGCGCTTCTGGGTCAAGTTCCACCTGCGCACCCAGCAGGGCATTGAAAACCTGACCGACGCCGAGGCTACCGAACTGGTGGGCCGCGACCGCGAAAGCGCCCAGGCCGACCTGCTCAACGCCATCGACAACCAGGACTTCCCGCGCTGGAACCTGCAAATCCAGGTCATGCCCGAGAAAGACGCGGCCACCTACCACCTGAATCCGTTCGACCTCACCAAGGTCTGGCCGCACGGCGACTACCCGCTGATCGACGTCGGCGTGCTGGAGCTCAACCGCAACCCGGAGAACTATTTCGCCGAGGTCGAGCAGCTCGCCTTCAACCCGGCCAACGTGGTGCCCGGCATCAGCTTTTCGCCCGACAAGATGCTGCAGTCGCGCCTGTTCAGCTATGGGGACGCGCAGCGCTATCGGCTGGGCGTGAACCACCACCAGATTCCGGTGAACGCGCCCAAGTGCCCGGTGCACAGCTACCACCGCGACGGCACCATGCGGGTGGACAGCAACAAGGGCGCGGAGATCGGCTACGAGCCCAACAGCAAGGGCGCGTGGCAAGAGCAGCCCGACTTCAAGGAGCCTCCGCTGTCCCTCGAAGGCGCGGCCGACCACTGGAACCACCGGGTCGATGCCGACTACTACTCGCAGCCCGGTGCTTTGTTCCGCCTGATGACGCCGGCCCAGCAGCAGGTGCTGTTCGAGAACACCGCCCGCTCGGTCGGCGGCGCGTCCAGGGCGATCCAGCAGCGCCACATCGACAACTGCACCAAGGCTGATCCGGCCTATGGCCTGGGGGTGGCGACCGCGTTGGAGAAAGCTGCTGCAGCAGCCGCCTCGCCTACGCCTAATCCGGTGGTTTGATGCCGGCAGGCATTCAGCGCTCCTGATTTGCGCTGACCGAGCTTGAGCAGTCCCCAGCGCATGGCCTTGCCGCCATGCGCTTTTTTCTTGGGCCAAACGTATCATGGCAGGACACGTTTTTCACCTTGAACCCTTGAAAAGAAAGAGACCAGCCATGCCAGATCGCTACCCCCTCCCCGACCTCAACACCCTGCCGGACGACATCAAGGCCAAGGTGCTCGAAGTGCAGGAAAAAGCCGGCTTCGTGCCCAATGTGTTTCTGGCGCTGGCCAGGCGCCCGGCCGAGTGGCGCGCCTTTTTTGCCTACCACGATGCTCTCATGGTCCAGGAATCCAGCGACAACCCCTACGGCTCGCTGACCAAGGGCGAGCGCGAGATGATCGTGACGGCCACCAGCGCGACCAACAAATGCCTGTACTGCGTGGTGGCGCACGGCGCGCTGCTGCGGATCTACGAGAAAAAGCCGCTGGTGGCCGACCAGGTGGCGGTGAACTACCGCAAGGCCGACATCACGCCGCGCCAGCGCGCCATGCTCGACTTCGCGATGAAGGTCTGCCTGCAGTCCGACCAGATCGAGGACGCCGATATCGACGCGCTGCATGCCCACGGCTTCGATGACGAGGACGCCTGGGACATTGCTGCCATCACCGCGTTTTTCGGCCTCTCGAACCGAATGGCGAGCTTCAGCGGCATGCAGCCCAATACCGAGTTCTACCTGATGGGGCGCATTCCGAAGCCTGCCAAACCTGCCAGCGCTTCCTAAACGCTACTGTTTTCATAGCTGCCCGCGCAGATAAATCATGCGCTAGAAGCACTTTTCATCAATTTTTTGCGTTTCAGGCGCTGATCATTCCCATCACCAGGCGCACCAGCTCGTCCTCGAACTCGGGCGTGCCCAGCAGCGGCGAATCCTCCAGCGAGGCGCTGCGGATCACGCCCATCACGGCGCGGGTGGCGACGAACATCATCTCAGGCGTGGGCGGGCGCAAAGCCGGGTCCTTGAGCCGCGACAGCGCGAAGGCATTGCGCTCGGCCGCCTCGCGCAAGGCCTGGGTGATGTTGTCATGATGGTCCATGCGCCAGGCCAGCCGGATCATGGCGCGCTTGAGCTGCGGGCCGCTGCCGAAGGACTCGACCAGCGTGTGCACCAGCTCGCGCACCACCGCCCGCGGTTCGCGCTGCTCGTCGGCGGCCCGCTTCATCATGGCGTGCAGCCCGTCCAGCACGCGGCGGCGCTCGCGCTGGATCATCGCCAGCAGGATTGCCTCCTTGCTCGGGAAATACTGGTAGAGCGTGCCAATCGAAAAGCCGGCTTTTTTAGCCACCTTGTTGGTCGTCAGCGCGCCCTCCCCTTCGCTTTCGACAATCTGAGCAGTGGCCTGGAAAATCGTCTCGATGGTGCGCTGGGAGCGCGCCTGCATCGGCAGCTTTCGCATGCTTTCAGGGGAGAAAACCGGGTCGGTGGATGAAGGTGTGGCCATGGCTTTAAAACTGAGCAGCAGGCGAGTTGCCGGGCTGGTGTTGAAACTGAATAATGCTCATATCCTAATTCCCGTCAGCCCCTTCATGCACGACAGCGCCACGCATTTCGCAACACCCGCCCAGGCCAGCCGCCTGACCGTGCGCCGGCTCAAGATCGACCTCGGCCAGGGCTTCGAGCGCCACTGGCACGGCGGCGATGCCTTCAAAAGCCAGTACTACAACGCGCTGTCAATGAGCTTTCCGGTGGGCGAACAGTCGTTCATCGATTCGGTGAAGGACGCCCTCAAGCTGCTGCCCGAGACGCCTGAAAACGCCTGCCTGGGCGATACCGCAGCCCGCTTCATCGGCCAGGAGGCCACGCACCGCCATGTGCATGCCCTGTACAACGCGCAGCTTGAAAAGCAGGGCCTAGTCAACCGCTGGCAGCACTGGGCCGCGCGCCGCATTGCGTTCGGCCAGGCGCGCGGCCTGCGCCCGCTGCACTGGCTGGCCATCACCGCCGCCTACGAGCACTGCACCGCCGTGTTCGCCGACGGCACGCTGCGCCACGACGACTGGCTGGCCGGCGCCGACCCCCGGATGCAGCTGCTCTGGCGCTGGCATGCGGCCGAGGAAATCGAGCACCGGGCGGTGGCGTTCGACCTCTACACCGCGCTGGGCGGCAGCCACGGCTGGCGCGTGCGCTGGTATCTGTATGCGCTGATGGTGTTCACACTGGACGCAGGCCGGCAGACGGTGCTGAACCTCTGGCGCGACGGCACGCTGTTCAAGCCCGGCACCTGGTGGAGCGCCGCCGGCTTCTTCCTGGGCCGCCAGGGCAGCCTCTGGCGCTGCGCCGGGCCGCTGCTGGGCTACCTGCGGCGCGACTTCCATCCCGACCGCGAAACCCACACCGCGCCCGATGCCCAGGGCCAGGCGCTGGCCGCGCGCTGGCTGGCCGACAACGCCGGCAGCTGGCGGGCGGTGCGCTAGCAGCTGCCATCACAAGCAAGTCCGAACGGAGGACAAGTCGTTTCAAGTGGAATAATTGCTATTTATTCAATAGCTGCCTGCACATGAA
>JAQGNK010000106.1 GCA_028291905.1 Polaromonas sp. | reverse complement strand
CTGGCGATTCAAACCTACACCGATGTGCAGCGCGCTGAAAAGCTCGACGGCCCGTGCGGCTTGTTCCTGCTGGCCATTGCCGACAGTGGCGAGCGTAAATCGACGTGTGACGGGTTTTTTACCCGCGCCATCCGCGACTATGAAGCCGAGCAGCGCGAAGCGGCCAAGCCCCTGATAGCAGCCTATAAGTCAGAGTGCGACGTGTGGGAGGCGCGGCGCAGTGGCCTGAAGGAAAAAATCAAGCAGCTCGCCAAAGAAGGCAAACCCAGCGCGGCGCAGGCGCACGAGCTGCACGACCTTGACCAAGACGCGCCGATAGCGCCCCGTGTGCCCCGGCTGATCTACGGCGACGCCACGCCTGAAGCCTTGACCTATGCGCTGGCGAAACAGTGGCCGTCGGGCGGCGTCATCAGCAGCGAAGCGGGCAGCGTCTTTGGCGGGCATGGCATGAGCGGCGATTCGGTCATGCGCAACCTGGCCACGCTCAACCAGCTGTGGGACGGCGCGACGCTGCCCGTGGAGCGCCGGTCATCGGAGAGCTTCACAGTGCGCGGGGCGCGCCTGACGATGGCGCTGCAGGTGCAGGAATCGACCATCCGCGCTTTCTTTGACAGCACCAAGGGGCTGGCGCGGGGCACCGGCTTTCTGGCCCGGTTCCTGGTGTCCTGGCCGGCGTCAACGCAGGGCACGCGCCACTTCACCGAAGCGCCCGACAACTGGCCGGCGCTGGCGTCGTTCAACAACCGGCTGACAGCCATCTTGAGGCGGCCCGCGCCGATAGACGAGGATGGCGGCTTGACCCCGGCCATGCTGACGCTGGCGCCCGACGCCAAAGCGGCATGGGTAGCCTTTCATGACGCTATCGAGGCAGAGCTGTCCAGCGGGCGCGAGCTGTACGACGTGCGCGACGTGGCCAGCAAGACGGCAGACAACGCGGTGCGGCTGGCCGCGCTCTTTCACAGCTTCGCCGGCAGTGTCGGGCCGATTGACCTTGACGCCATGGAGTCCGGGGCACGCCTGGCCGCCTGGCACCTGAGCGAAGCGCGGCGCTTTCTGGGCGAGCTGGCCATGCCGGCAGAGCTGGCGAACCCGGCGCGCCTGGAAACCTGGCTGCTGGACTGGTGCCGACGGCAAAGTACCGACAAAGTGCCCACGCGGGAAGTGCAGCAGTTCGGGCCGGGCGGCTTGCGCGACAGCAAGGCCATCAGCGCCGCAGTCATGGAACTGGCAGAGCTGGGCCGGGCGCGGCTGGTGCAGGACGGCAGGAAAAAAGTAATCCAGATCAATCCGGCGCTGCTGGCGGGAGTCGCACCATGAGCTTTGCCGACCTCATCAAGAAAGGCAGTCTCAGGCAGTTTGCTACTGCTACTTCTGCTACAGCTGCTACACATGGGCAGGAAAGGGGGCTATCTGTAGCAACTGTAGCAACTGTAGCTGTAGCAAAAGCCCAAAGGCAGGCAGCGAATGACCCGGCGCAAGCTCTGGGGCTAGTTGCAGCTGGCGCGGTTGCATCCTTGGTTACACCCCTGCAGGCGGTATCCAGCGCCGCAGTATCCACGCCGGTATCCATTGAACCGGCTGCAATGGATGATCCCGACCGCTGGTGCTGGCCCTACAGCGCAGCCATGACGGGCCGGGAGATTGACACCATGGCCGAACGCACCGCCTTGTTCAACCGGCGCGGCCTGAGCGCGCTCGATGCGGAGCTGCTGGCTGACAAGCTGGTGACGCGTGACCGGGAAGCGGATGACCGGCGGCTGTGCCTGGAGTGCGCGCACCTGTCTGGCCGGGCCGGGGCTGGGCGCTGCAGCCAGTGGCAGGCCGCCGGGCTGGGCGCACCTGTCCTGCCTGCCGGGATGGCGGCGCTACTGCAGCGGTGCGGCGGCTTCAGTCCAGCAGTTTGAAAACAATCAAAACCTAATCAAAATTCAATCAATTAATCAAACCTCTGCAAACCAGCCGCAAACCCAGCACTGGCGCGGCTTGGCGCTGATTCAAGGGGTATGAAACGTAACAAAATAAGCCGTTTTTGCTTGATGATTTCGGTAAATCTTTTGAGGAGTAAGGTATGGGCAATTCAAGCAGCGGCAACCACGGCGGCAAGCGCACCACCAGCGATATGCTGGCGCTCGATGTGCGCAAACTGCAGCGCGACGGGCTATTGAAGCCAGAGCGCTCTGTCAGCCTGACCTGGAGCCGCAACGGCAAGCCAGAGGCAACCATTGATTTTCAGGTTCACACCGACCGCGTGACGCTGGACTACCGGCAGCGGGATCGCGGCGGCGAGTGGGAGGCCATGAAGTACCCGGTGCGCCTGGCCTTCACGCCTTGCACCTACGGCGGGCAGCGCGCTTGGTGGCTATGCCCTGCCGTGGGCTGTGGCCGGCGTGTGGCGGTGCTGTACGGCGGCAAGGTGTTTGCCTGTCGGCACTGTCACAGGCTGGTCTACAAGAGCCAGCGCGAAACCCCGACCGACCGGGCTTACCGGCGAGCCAACAACCTGCGCGACCGGCTGGGCTGGGTGCCTGGCGTGATTCATGACCACGGCGCCAAGCCAAAGGGGATGCACTGGAAAACCTTTCAACGCTTGCAGGCCAGCCATGACGCCAGCGTTGCGCACACCATGGCGAGCCTGAGCGCCAAGCTGGTGAAGATGGGCATTCACATCGACTGATCCATGGGGCGATGCGGCAGGTTTGCACAGCAGTACGCACGGGCGCGCGATGGCAGGGGGCATTGAAAGTCTGGAGGTCTGGCCGGCGGGAAACCGCCCGTTATCTCACGCGCAGAATAAATCCCCTTTTCAAATGGAATTCAAAAGGTACTCCCTGGCGCTTTCATGCTGCACGGGGCGCTGGCGTGCAGATTCAGAGTTTTTCAAACCGCCTGGCTTGTTGTTTATGTCCTGCTTGCCGGCCTGGCTGGGATAACCCGCAACAGGCCGATGTTTTTTGACTGGCCGGGTAGGGCGCTGGCCTGAGTTCCGCGACTAGCTGAAAAGGACAGAAAAAGGGGGTAGCAACATCAAAGCGGGGGAACAAACGGGGGAACGAAACGGCTTTTCAAAAAGAAGAACCTAGTATCCATGCGGGTTTCAAGCCATCATTGGAGAGGTTTCACAGCCTTTTTCATTGGTAAATCAGTTTCTTACGCGGCAAGGGTGTACAAAGCGCGACATTCACATGCACACCAAAGCTGGGGAACAATAGGGGTAAGCTGGGTTCGGGGGTGAGTTGTTTCGCTACCCTCGCCATGCTGCACGGCAGCGTAACCCAGAGCTGCGCTGTACGCGTGCTAAACAGGATGAAGCCTTGCCGCCTTTGATCCATTAAGTCTGGCAATCCAACATGCTGCAGGTCTACGGCGCGAACAAGGTCTGGCATCAGTTAAATCGGTACGTCACTGGTTCCCCTAAAATTTAAGACGCAGTACGTCTTTGATCTTACGCATATTGATTCTCAAAGCGGGCATGTGGCTCCGTGCAAAAAGGATCGAAGCTACACGTCACACAAGTGTCGTTTATGCGCAACACCGAACCGACGGCATATACCGCCGTGCCGGTGATCGTCACCACAGGTTGCTGGTCACGATCACCGGAATGTTGGTCACGCTGCCAGAATCCCTGCAGTCACGTTCGCCAGAACGTTGGTCATCATCCCGGAACCAGCGGTTACGTTAGCCCAGAATACTCAGCTGCCCTACAGTCCGGATTACAACCCGATGAAGCCAAATCTTTGCCAAGCTCAAGGCGATGCTGCAAACAACCCAGGCAAGAACGGTTGCATCCCTGTGCAGCGTCATTGGCGAATTACTGGACCGGTTTGGTAGTGCCGAGTGAGAGCGCTACCTATATTCGCCACAGCACTGCTAGTGCAGGGCAGAATCAAACCGCTCTAGACAGCTATGTAAAGAAGCGTCTAAAAGGCAAAAAAGGCCTTAGCGAATGCCGCTAAAGCCTTTTTTGATTGCATATTCTTGGCTCCTCAACCTGGGCTCGAACCAGGGACCTACGGATTAACAGTCCGGCGCTCTACCAACTGAGCTATTGAGGAATCTAGCCTCAAATTATAGCGTGAATTTTCAGGTTATTGGCTGCGGAGTTACTTTGGACAGTTTTTCCTTACCTTCGATCATTCAATTTGGCGTGGTTTTTTTCTCACCATGCTTGGGTGCCCCGATAGGGGAAGTTGCAGAATTCTTTTTCTCTTGGACGGCTCCGCTTGTCTTGCTGCCAGATCCTGTTTTATTGGATGCGTGCGACTTACCACCTTGAGAATCTTTGTTGGATTGCATACTATGTCCTTCTAAAAGTCAGCTGAATAATTTCAACTGTCACCGCAATTTACTTGTGGTACTAGTTCAGGAATGTCAGAAAACTTGTATTTTTTAGTAGGACTATTGAGCGTAACTATTTGTCAGACGGGCTCGTTCCTGACAAACATGTTCAGGCAAATCAGACTTGCCAAAGCAAAGCCAGCTTTGTGTGCCGCCAATGCAATGGCTGAGACGCTCTGTGTTTAAGCTCAAGCCGCCAGTGAGGTTTCCATTTCAGCCACGGCTATGGGGGTACGAATCAGGTGATCAAAGGCGCTTAGCGCCGCCTTTGCCCCATCGCCTGCAGCAATAATGATCTGCTTGAACGGAACTGTTGTGGCATCGCCCGCTGCAAATACCCCAGGCACCGATGTTTGCCCCCTGGCGTCCACCACAATTTCGCCATGTTTTGACAATTCGACTGTACCTTTGAGCCAGTCGGTGTTTGGAATGAGCCCTATTTGGATAAAAACACCTTCAAGCGCGACCTTGTTTATCTCACCTGTTGCCCGATTTTTATAAACCAGCCCATTAACTTTCTGACTGTCGCCCGTGATTTCTGTTGTTTGCGCATTCGCGAACACGGTGACGTTTGACAAGCTGTGCAGCTTGCGCTGGAGCACTGCATCAGCACGCAGTGCAATGTCAAATTCGATCAGCGTGACATGTCCTACGATGCCGGCCAAGTCGATAGCCGCTTCCACGCCTGAATTGCCACCACCAATCACCGCCACGCGCTTGCCTTTGAATAGCGGGCCGTCACAGTGCGGACAATAAGCTACGCCCTTATTCTTGTATTCATGTTCGCCAGGAACGTTGATATTGCGCCAGCGAGCACCGGTGGTAATGATGACTGACCTGGCTTTCAGTGATGCACCGCTCTCAAGCTGGATTTCAATCAAATTCTGAGCGGGGCCGGTTTGTGGAGTCAGCTTCGTGGCGCGCTGCATGTTCATGATGTCCACCTCGTAGTCGCGTACATGTTGTTCAAGCGCAACGGCAAACTGCGGGCCTTCGGTTTTTTTGACCGAGACAAAGTTTTCAATGCCCAGCGTGTCGAGCACTTGTCCGCCGAAACGTTCTGAGGCTACTCCAGTGCGGATGCCCTTGCGGGCTGCATAAACGGCAGCGGCTGCACCAGCCGGCCCGCCACCGACGATCAGGACATCGAACGGTTCTTTGGCCGCGATTTTTCTGGCTTCACGCTCGACGCCACTGGTGTCAATCTTGGCAAGGATTTCTTCCAGACTCATCCGGCCCTGACTGAATTCAGTCCCGTTTAAGAAGACAGTTGGCACGGCCATGATCTGGCGCTCTTTGACCTCTTCCTGAAACAGCGCGCCGTCGATCATTGTGTTTTTAATGCGAGGGTTTTGCACCGCCATCAGGTTCAGCGCCTGCACCACATCGGGACAACTGTGGCAGGTCAACGAAACGTAAATTTCAAATTCAAAATCCCCATCCAATGCGCGGATCTGCTGCAAAACGGCTTCTTCAATCTTGGGTGGATAGCCGCCTGTCTGGAGCAATGCAAGAATCAACGAGGTGAATTCATGTCCCAACGGCAGGCCTGCAAAACGCGGGCCATGGTTTTCGCCGGGGCGATTGACGGAAAACGATGGCTTGCGGTGGCTGTCAGTCCGGCTCTCGGTAACCGATATCCGCGCGGACGAATCACTGATGTCTCTGAGCAGCGATTGCAAGTCGCCTGAAGCCTTGCTGTCGTCAAGCGACGCAACGATTTCAATCGGCTGCGTTGCCCGTTCAAGGTAGCTTTTTAGTTGTGCTTTAGTGCTGGCATCAAGCATGGCAAACTCACTTTCAGAATTTCCTTGAGGAATAAAAAAGCCCGGGTACAACCGCACCCGGGCAGTGGGGCGTGCAGAGCTATTTAGATCTTGCCGACCAGGTCAAACGAGGGCTTGAGCGTTTCGGCACCTTCATTCCACTTGGCTGGGCAGACTTCACCAGGGTGGGCGGCAATGTACTGGGCTGCCTTGAGGCGGCGCAACAGTTCCTTGGCATCGCGGCCAATGCCGTCGGGATGCACTTCGATTGTCTGGATCTTGCCTTGAGGATTAACGATAAACGTGCCGCGCAGGCACAGTCCGGCGTCATCGCCTTCTTCGATCAAAACGTCAAAGCCCTTGGCCAGAACATGTGACGCGTCGCCCAGCAAGGCGTACTGGACTTTGCTCATTTCCGGAGAGCTGTCATGCCACGCTTTATGCGTGAAGTGGGTGTCGGTTGACACGCCATAAATATCCACGCCCATTTTTTGGAATTCTGCATAGTTGTCAGCCAAGTCACCTAATTCGGTAGGGCACACAAAAGTGAACGCGGCAGGAAAGAACACAAACACAGACCATTTGCCTTTGAGGTTCTCATTACTCACGGGCACGAACTTGCCATTTTGATAAGCGGTGGTTTTGAACGGGACGACTTCAGTATTGATCAGAGACATGGCGGCTTCCTTTAAGGTTAAAAATCTTGCGAATCGATAGTTTATAACTTTTAAAAAATAAAATTAAATAGCAATTTGCTATGAATTAAATTGACACTGGCTATGTAGAGAACCTCAACTATCGGCGTGACCAAGTGAATTGCCGCTTGGTGCGTTAGCGTAGGGTCGAAATTCAATGCCAATTTCACTATTTATTTAAAGAAATGGGCTTCAGGCGCAATAGCTGCCTGCGCAGGTAGCTATTAATAAAGTAGCAAGAGATACCGCTGGCAGTCTGTTGTGTGGTTCGCTTGATTAGTATTCCAGCCGCTCCGGCTTAATTTCCTGCAGGATCGTGGTTGCGATCTCCTCAATGGATTTTGTGGTGGTCGAGAGCCAGCGAATGCCTTCGCGCCGCATCATTGCTTCGGCCTCATGTATTTCATTGCGGCAATTGGCCAGATTGGAATAGCTGGAGTTAGGCCTGCGCTCGTTGCGAATCTGGCTCAGACGCTCTGGAGCAATCGTCAGTCCAAATATCTTTTTTCGATGCGGCGCCAGTGCTGGCGGCAACTGGCGGCGCTCGAAGTCTTCGGGAATCAAGGGATAGTTGGACGCCTTCAGGCCGTATTGCATTGCCAGGTACAGCGTGGTGGGCGTTTTACCGCTGCGGCTGACTCCCACCAGAATCACATCTGATCCTGCCAGGTCACGATGGCTTTGGCCGTCATCATGCGCCAGCGAGAAATTAATTGCCTCGATACGGTCGTCGTAGGCCTTGCTTTTGGATGCATCGGAAAACCGGCCGACCCGATGATTCGACTTGATTCCCAACTCGCTTTCAAGTGGCGCCACAAACATGCCAAACATGTCAAGCAGCATGCCGTTGCACTGGGTCTTGATGACCGCCAGGATGTCCATGTTCACCAGCGTCGTGAAAACAATCGGGCGTTTTCCTTCGAGTTCTCCGGTGTGGTTGATGTGACG
>JAQGNK010000085.1 GCA_028291905.1 Polaromonas sp. | reverse complement strand
CAAGCTGCTCGAAGACCAGCTGCAGGTGCTGCTGCCCCGGCTGATCGGCACCAGCGGCAGCTATGAAACCATCGTCTTCGGCATCGTGCTGGTGCTGATGCTCAAGTACCTGCCCGATGGCCTGTGGTCGTTCGTGGACCGCCGGCTGCCCCGTGCCCGGCGCAAGGAAGACTGGAAGGACGCGCCCGCGCTGCCCAGCCGCGCCAAGCCGGCGCTCGGCGAGTTGGTGCTCGATGTGCAGGCCATCCGCAAGGAGTTCGGCGGGCTGGTCGCGGTGAAAGACATCAGCTTTCAGATTCGGGCCAGCCAGATCGTCGGCCTGATCGGCCCGAACGGCGCCGGCAAATCGACCACCTTCAACCTGATCACGGGCGTGCTGGCGCTGACCCGTGGCGACGTGGTGTTCCGGGGCCAGAAAATCGGCGGCCTGCGCTCGCGGCAGATCGCGGCGCGCGGCATGTCGCGCACCTTCCAGCACGTCAAGATGATCCCGGACATGACGGTGCTCGAAAACGTCGCCCTGGGCGCGCACCTGCGCGGCGCCAAGGGCGTGCTGTCGGCCATGACGCGGCTGAACCGGCAGGAGGAAAAGCAGCTGCTGCAGGAAGCGCAGCGCCAGCTGGAGCGCATCGGCATGGGGGAGTTTTTGCACGAGCAGGCCGGCAACCTGGCGATGGGGCCGCAGCGCCTGATGGAAATTGCCCGCGCCCTGTGCAGCGACCCGGCGCTGCTGCTGCTCGACGAGCCGGCCGCCGGCCTGCGCCACCAGGAGAAAAAAGCCCTGGGCGGCGTGCTGCGCCAGCTAAAAAGCGAAGGCATGAGCATCCTGCTGGTCGAGCATGACATGGACCTGGTGATGGACATCTGCGACCACCTGGTGGTGATGGAGTTCGGCACCTACCTGATGGAGGGCACGCCAGCGCAGGTCCAGCAAAGCCCCGAGGTGCGGGCGGCCTACCTCGGCACCGAACACTAGGGTGGCTTCGTTTTGGCCAGCAAATCATTTTCAGCATCAAACAGGCCTCTGGCGCACGTAAAACCTGCGCGGGCAGCTATTAATTCAGTAGCAGCCAAACCACATCAATTGCAAACCATAGAAATTTCGCCCTGAAGGAATCACGCTATGAATCCTCGTTTCTGTATTTACCTGCCGGCGCTTCAGGAAAAGCCCGCCCTCCCTGCCTCAACCCTGCGGAAATCCGCATGACCGCGCCGCATCTTCGCGTGCAGGGCCTGCGCGCCGGCTACGGCCGGGCCGAAGTGCTGCACGGCATCGATCTGCAGGCCGGCAAGGGCAGCGTCATCACCGTCATCGGCCCCAACGGCGCCGGGAAATCGACGCTGCTCAACACGCTCATGGGCATCCTGCCGGGCAGCGGCGGCCTTGAATTCAATGGCCAGGCCATCGGCCAGCTGACGCTGGAAGACCGGGTCATGCTCGGCATCGCTCTGGTGCCCGAGAAGCGCGAGCTGTTCGGCACCATGCCGGTGGAGGACAACCTGGTGCTGGGTGGCTTTCGGCAGATGCGGCTGGGCAATGCGAAATGGCGCGACCGGCTGGCCGAAGTCTACGACCTGTTCCCGCGCCTGCGGCAGCGGCGCCTGCAGCTGGCCGGCACGCTGTCGGGCGGCGAGCGGCAGATGCTGGCGGTGGGCCGCTCGCTGATGTCACGGCCCAGCCTCTTGATGCTCGACGAGCCCAGCCTGGGCCTGGCGCCGCTGGTGGTGAAAGAGATTTTTGCCATCATCACCGCGCTGCGCCAGACCGGCGTCACGATTGTGCTGGTCGAGCAGAACGCCCGCGCCGCGCTGGCCGTCGCCGACCACGGCTATGTGCTGGAAATGGGCGAGGTCAGCCTGAACGGCCCGGCCGCCGAACTGGCCAGCGACCCGCGCGTCATCGACACCTACCTGGGCGCGGCGCGCAAGGAAGCCTGAGCGCAGCATCCACGCGACCGCCTTTGGTCGGTGGCAGCGCTGCCCAGCAGCCGCCCCGCATCCGAAATTTACAGAAATTCAGATGAATGCGCAGACCACACAATCAGCGCCCGCTATTAATTCAGAAGTGATATGAACGCTTACCAGCCGCGCACCGAAGACATGTTGTTCATCCTCTTAGAGGTCTTGCAAGCTCCGCAGCAACTGCAGGCCCTGGCTCCGTTCAGCGAGGTCGATCCTGAACTGATGCAGCAGGTGATGGAGGAAGCCGGGAAATTCGTCGGCGAAGTGGTCGCGCCGCTCAACCAGACGGGCGATGCCATCGGCTGCAAATTCGACAACGGGCAGGTCACCACTCCGCCCGGTTTCCGGAAGGCCTACCAGGCCTTCTGGCAGGCTGGCTGGCCGGCGCTGTCCACCGCGCCCGAAGACGGCGGCCAGGGACTGCCGGCCGTGCTGCAGGCCATGCTCTATGAAATGCTGAGCGCCGCCAATCACGGCTGGACCATGGCGCCCGGCTTGCTGCACGGCGCCTATGAGTGCCTCAAGCACCATGGCTGCCCCGAGCTGCAGGGCCAGTACCTTGAAAAGCTCGCCACCGGCGAATGGCTGGCCACGATGTGCCTGACCGAGCCGCAGGCCGGCAGCGACCTGGGCCTGGCGCGCACGAAAGCCGTGCCGCAGGCCGATGGCAGCTACCGGTTGTCAGGCACCAAGATATTCATCTCCGGCGGCGAGCACGACCTGAGCGACAACATCGTGCATTTGGTGCTGGCCCGGCTGCCCGATGCGCCGCCCGGCCCCAGGGGCCTGTCGCTGTTCCTGGTGCCCAAGTTCATGCCGGGCGGCGCCCGCAGCCCGGTGCATTGCGAGCGCATCGAAGAAAAAATGGGCCTGCATGGCAGCGCCACCTGCGTCATGCGCTTCGACGACGCCGCCAGCTGGATCATCGGCGAGCCCGGACGCGGGCTGAACGCCATGTTCGTGATGATGAACGCAGCGCGGCTGCATGTGGCCTTGCAGGGAATCGGCCTGCTCGACGCCGCCTGGCAAAAAGCCGATGCCTACGCCGGCGAACGCCGCCAGATGCGGGCGCCGGGACGTCAAAAATCAGCCAGCAAAGCCGACCTGATCGCCGACCACCCGGCCATGCGGCGCATCCTGGACACCCAACGCGCCTGGATAGACGGCGGTCGGGTGCTGGCCTACCGCACCGCCATCGAGCTGGACCTGGCGGCACATCACCCGGACGCCGCGCGCCGCGAAGCCGCGCAGCGCTGGTGCAGCCTGGTCACGCCAGTGATGAAGGCAGCGTTCACCCAGCAGGCTTTTCAGGGCGGCAGCGAATGCCTGCAGGTGTTCGGCGGCCACGGCTATGTGCGCGAATGGGGCATTGAGCAAAACGTGCGGGATGCCCGGGTGACCATGATCTATGAAGGCACCAATGAAATCCAGGCCATCGACCTGCTGGTGCGCAAGGTGCTTGCCAGCGGCGGCGCGATGTTTTCCGAATGGATCGCCGCCTTGCGCGGGGATGTCGATGCTTTGCAACCATCAGGCAAGCGGGTGCTGCAAAGTTTGGAGGCACTGGAACTACAGACACGCCACCTGATCAAGGCTGCGGCAAGCGACAGCACGCTGGCCTACTGGGTTGCAGACGACTATCTGCGCGCATTCGCCCTGGTGTTGCTGGACTGGGCCTGGCTGCAGATAGAGCAGAAGGCGCCGCCCGCCAGCCCGCGCTGGTCGGCACCGGCCCAGGCGCTGCAGCGCTGGGTCATGCCCGAATTGAACATGCGGCTTGGTATCATCCAGGCTGCTGTGCGTTCATGCGCTACCTCGGCATGAATCGTTTCCAATCAAGTCAACTTGCATCCAGCCTGTCGGGCATGCAGTTCCAAGAGCCCTGCTTCTGATTCCATTTCTAAATCAATCCGCAGTTAGCCGCGAAGCCGCAGAACAGGCTTTAGCCTGGCCAAGGCGAAGCAACGACATACCGGATTGATCTAGAAGTGCAATGATGTTGCGAGCTTGACCGAAGTGCGCTCGCCCTGGCCTTAAATCCATCAAACCCATGCCTTCTGCCTGCCCCAACCCTGCGCCGTCGATTGATAAAGTCAACACCGAGTATGTCGAAAGCCTGGTGGGCTACAACGCCCGCCGGGCCGCACTGGTGATCATCGAGCAGTTCCTGCAACGCATGGCTGCGTATGACTTGCGGCCGGTGGAATTTTCAGTTTTGTCCCTGATTGGGCACAACCCCGGCATCACGTCACGCCAGCTGTGCGCCACGCTCAGCATCCTGCCGCCCAACCTGGTGGGCATGATCAACCAGTTTGAAAAACACGGCCTGGTCATCAAGCGGCCGCATCCCAGCGATGGCCGCGCCACCGGCCTGCATCCCACGCCAGCGTGCGAAGCACTGCTACGGGAAGCCGAAAAAACGGCGCTGGAACTGGAGAATGAAGCGACTGCGCGGCTGAGCGCCGCAGAGCGAAAAACCTTGATACGGCTTCTTAAAAAGGTTTATCTTTAATCGGCGCCTAGCTATCTATTCCAGCCGAAAAGCTGGTGCGAGAGACGGGACTTGAACCCGTACGACATCACTGTCCCGGGATTTTAAGTCCCGTGCGGCTACCGATTACGCCACTCTCGCTAATCAAAACCGGCCAGATCCACTGACCCAGCCAAACAACAAGCATTGTCAAACAAAAAGCCCCTTTTCAGGGGCTCTTTGTCATGACTTTTCTGGAGGCGCGGCCCGGAGTCGAACCGGGCTAGCCGGATTTGCAATCCGGTACATAACCGCTTTGTTACCGCGCCAAATTCTTTTTCAGATTTTCCAACCAAAAAGGGCAGCATTTTGAAGTGCTGCCCTTTGGAAATTGGAGCGGGAAAAGAGGCTCGAACTCTCGACCTCAACCTTGGCAAGGTTGCGCTCTACCAACTGAGCTACTCCCGCGAATCTAGTCTCAAATTATAGCTTATTTTCAGTCACCTCTTGATGCAAGGATCAAAGCTGATCAACAAAATAAATTTTTGGAGGCGCGGCCCGGAGTCGAACCGGGCTAGCCGGATTTGCAATCC
>JAQGNK010000064.1 GCA_028291905.1 Polaromonas sp. | reverse complement strand
ACGGCAAGTCGGTCTATGAGCTGATGGAGGCGGAAAAAGTCACCTATGCCGCCGGCGTGCCCACGGTTTGGCAGATGCTGCTGACGCACATGAAGCCGGCCGGCCTGCGGTTTTCCAGCCTGCGGCGCACCGTGATTGGCGGCTCGGCCTGCCCGCCGGCGATGATCCAGGCCTTCAACGACGACTACGGCGTGGAGGTGCTGCACGCCTGGGGCATGACCGAGATGAGCCCGCTGGGCACCCTGTGCACCCTGAAGAACAAGCACGACAGCCTGAGTGCCGAGGAAAAGATGAAGATACGGCTCAAGCAGGGCCGGGCGATCTACGGGGTGGACATGAAGATCGTCGATGCCGCTGGCCAGGAGCAGCCCTGGGACGGCAAGACCTATGGCGACCTGCTGGTCAAGGGGCCGTGGATCGTGCGCGAATACTACAAAGGCGAAGGCAGCCCGCTGGTGGACGGCTGGTTCCCGACCGGCGACGTGGCCACGATTGACGCGGACGGCTACATGCAGATCACCGACCGCAGCAAGGACGTCATCAAGTCGGGCGGCGAATGGATCAGCTCGATTGACATCGAGAACATCGCCGTGGCGCATCCGGCGGTGCTGATGGCCGCCTGCATCGGCATGCCGCACCCCAAGTGGGATGAGCGGCCCATCATCGCGGTGGTGAAAAAGCCCGGCATGGAGGTCAGCCGCGAGGAACTGCTGCGCTTTTACGAAGGCAAGACGGCCAAATGGCAGGTTCCCGACGACGTGGTGTTCGTGGACGCGATTCCGCTGGGCGCGACCGGCAAGATGCTCAAGACGCGGCTGCGCGAGATGCTCAAGGACTACCAGTTGCCGCAGTCCTGAATTTTGAATGAAAAATGGCAGTAGCGCAGGCAGTGATTGCGCAAGCAGCTATTAATTAAGTAGCAAACAGACGACTCGCTAAAAGCCAGCTACGACTGTGGAACCAGTTTTGCCAGGCTATGGGCGCAGTGCATTCCTCGGGAGCAGCGCAGTACGCGAAGCGACATGCGCAAGAGCGGCACCAAGCCAGCCAGGGCTGCGGAACTGGCTTTGCTAGGCCGCAGGCGCAGCGGCCCCTCGCGGCGCATGGGGCACTTCTGTGCAAGTTCCGGCCGCAGGACCGGCTTTGCCGGACTGCAGGCGGGGTGGCCCCCTCGGGGGGGGGCAGCGACCCGCGCAGCGGCGGAGCGTGGGGGCACTCCAGTCACGCTAGCGACATCGGATAGGGGATTCCCTGACGCTGCGCGGCGGTTTATAACCTAACCTTTGCCCGGTAAAAAGTTGGTTTCGCGTGTAGTTCAATAATTTTCCAGGAGACAAGGGATGACAACCCAGCGCTATTTTTTCCGCCGGCATTTTGGCGTCGCTGTGGCCGCATCGGCCATGCTCTGCACCGGCCTAACCCTGGCACAGACCCCTGCGCCAGCCAGGGCGGCAGCGCCTGCCGCCGGCGCCGTCAACCTCAACCAGACGGTAAAGATTGCCTGGCTCGACCCCTTGTCGGGCCTGATGGCGGCGGTGGGCACCAACCAACTCAAGAGCTTCCAGTTCCTGGCCGAGCGCTTCAGCCAGAAAAACAAGGCCGGCGTGAAGTTCGAGATCATCGGCATCGACAACAAGCTCAGCCCACAGGAAACCACCAACGCCCTGAAGTCGGCGATTGACCAGGGCGCGCGCTATGTGGTCCAAGGCAACGGCTCCGGCCCGGCGCTGGCCATCATCGACGCGCTGTCCAAGTACAACGAGCGCAATCCGGGCAAGGAAGTGGTGTACCTCAACTACGCCGCCGTTGACCCGGACCTGACCAACAGCAAATGCGACTACTGGCATTTCCGGCTCGACGCCGACACCTCGATGAAGATGGAGGCGCTCACCGCCTTCATGAAGGACCAGGCCGACATCAAGAAGGTGTACCTGATCAACCAGAACTATTCGCATGGCCAGCAGGTGTCCAAGTTCGCCAAGCAGAACCTGTCAAGCAAGCGTCCCGATGTCCAGATCGTCGGCGATGACCTGCATCCGCTGGCGCAAGTGCGCGATTTCGCGCCGTACGTGGCCAAGATCAAGCAGTCGGGCGCCGACACGGTGATCACCGGCAACTGGGGCTCGGATTTGTCGCTGCTGGTCAAGGCCGCCAACGAGGCCGGGCTGAGCAATGTCAAGTTCTACACCTACTACGGCGGCGTCACCGGAACGCCGACCGCGCTCGGCGGCGCGGCTTCGGACGGACGGGTGTACATGGTGTCGTACAACCATCTGAACCTGGGCGGCGACATCCAGCAGCTGCAGATGGATTACAAGAAGAAGTTCAACGATGACTTCTACACGGGCGCTATTTTCCATGCCTTCACCATCCTGACCGACGCGATGGTCCAGGCCAAGTCGACCGAGCCGGCGCTGGTGGCCAAGGCCATGGAAGGCCTGCGCTTCAAGAGCTTCAACGGTGAAGTCGAGATGCGAAAGACCGATCACCAGCTGCAGCAGGGCCTGTTCATCAACCGCTGGGAAAAAGCCGGCGGCAAGAATTCGTATGACGCCGAGAACACCGGCTACACCTTTGTGCCCATCAAGTATTACGAGGCCTATGTGGCCAGCACGCCGACTTCCTGCCAGATGAAGCGCCCTTCCTGATGCGTTGACGGGCTGGATTTTTCGCCCTCGCAAAGCCCGATAGCTCGGGCTTTTTCATTTATCTTTCAGGCGCTCGACCATGAATCTGGAGTTTTTTACCATCTCGCTGCTCAACGGGTTGAGCTACGGGCTGCTGCTGTTCATGCTCAGCTCCGGGCTGACGCTGATCTTCAGCATGATGGGCGTGCTCAATTTCGCCCATGCCTCCTTCTACATGGTGGGCGCCTACATTGCCTACAGCACCTCGCAGGTCATCGGTTTTTGGTG
>JAQGNK010000042.1 GCA_028291905.1 Polaromonas sp. | reverse complement strand
GCCCGACATGAAATGGTTCGTGACCGCCGCCAACCGGCTCAACCATATCGACATCTACCACTGGGACGGCAAGGACATGGTGCTGGCCAAGCGCGTTCCCACCGGCAAAACGCCCAGCCATCTGTGGATCGACAGCAAGAGCAGCACGATCTACTCGACCATGCAGGACAGCGACGAGCTGATCGCGGTCGATATCGCCACTCAGACCATCAAGTGGCGCACCAAGACCGGCCCGACGCCGGCCGATCTTTTCGGCACGGCGGGCGATAAGTTCGTGCTGGTCGCGCTGACCGGCGGCGACGGCGTCGAGGTCTATGACGTGAGCGGCAAGGAGCCCAAACGCGTCAAGTTCATCAAGACGGCGGCCGGCGCCCATGCCTTTAGAGCCTTCGGTGACAAGCGCACCGTGCTGGTCAGCAACCGGGTGGCCAATAGCATCAACAAGATCGACCTGCAGACGCTGGAGGTGGTGGACACCTTTCCGGCGCCCGGCGGCCCCGACTGCATGGATGTCAGCCGCGACGGCAGCCAGATTTTGGTGACCTCGCGCTGGATTCGCAAGCTCACCATCATCGACGTGGCCAGCCGCAAGGTGGTGCGTCAAGTCAACGTAGGCAGGAGTCCCCATGGTGTCTGGACGCTGGATCACGCAAGCAGGTAACAAGCCCCCACGCTCGCTCACTGCGTGTAGCTCCCTGCCCCCCGAGGGGGCCGCTGCGCCTGCAGTCCGGCAAAGCCGGTCCTGCGGCCCTGGCTTGCAAAGAAGTGAGCCTCCACGCTTGCTTACTGTGCGTGGCTCGCTGCCCCTCGAGCAGGGCGTTGCGCTTGCGGTTCAGCAAGGCCGGCCCCGCAGCCCCGGCTTGGCATTCAGACCGGTGCGGGCGCTGATTGCTATTTTTTCAATAGCGGCTTGCGCAGGCGCTGCTTGCGCTGCAGGCACTTCTGATGTGAAAAGTACGACTGAAAGCGCTGGCTGCAAGCCGGTGTACCTGACGCTGGACACCGGCCACATGGAGGTCGCGCCGCTGATGGCCGACATCTTGAAACGCCATCAGGTCAAGGTTACCTTCTTTGCCGCCAATGAGCGCACCCAGACCGGCGATGGCAGCCTGGGCACGCACTGGGCCGGCTGGTGGAAGGCCCGCGCCAGCGAAGGCCACGAGTTTGCCTCGCACACTTTCGACCACACCTACTGGCGTGCCGACGTGCCGGGCGCGGGCGGCGCTGCGACGCAGTTCAGGGTGCGGCCCTCCGCCGGCCCTTCCGAGGGCAAGGAATCGGTCTGGACCGCCAAACAGTACTGCGAGGAAATTGGCCGGGCCAGCACGCGCCTGCAGGAGATCACCGGCAAAAAACCGCTGCCGATTTTCCGTGCCCCTGGCGGCAAGACCTCGCCCGCGCTGCTGGCCGCCGCCAAGTCGTGCGGCTATGCCCATGCCGGCTGGGCGCCCGCCGGGTTCCTGGGGGACGAGCTGCCGAGCGACAAATACCCGAACGACCTGCTGCTCAAGAAAGCGCTGCAGGGCATCCAGCCGGGCGACATCCTGGTGGCGCACCTGGGCATCTGGTCGCGCAAGGAGCCCTGGGCCCCTGCCGTGCTGGAGCCCCTGATCACCGGCCTGCAGTCGCGCGGCTTTTGCTTCAGGACGCTGCGCCAGCATCCCCAGTACCAGTCCTGGATTGAGGCGCAGTCCGGCGCCTTGCCGGGTCAGGCGACAAAATAAGCGCCATGGATTGGCTTAGCGGTATTTTCACAGGCGCCCAGGGCTGGCTGTTCCAGGCCCTGGTGCAGCCGGCGCTGTTTGCGCTGAACATGGCCAACTTTCTGGAAGATGGCTACACGGCGACCGGGTGGTTCATGCTCGGCGTGCTGCAGGTCGTCATCCTGCTGGCGGTGATCGGCCCGCTGCAGCGCTGGCGGCCAGTCGAAGCCATGGACTCGCCAGCCGACCGGGCCAGCATTCGGGTCGATATTCTCTACACCCTGATCCACCGGCTGGGCCTGTTCAGGCTGGCGCTGTTCTTCACGCTCGACCCGTGGTTCGACGAGGCGTTTGGCGCCTTGCGCACTGCCGGCTACGGCACATTCCACCTGGACCAGCTCTGGCCCGGCGTGACCGACCATGCGGTGGTCAGCCTGCTGATCTACCTGGTGGTGTTTGACTTTGTCGGCTACTGGATGCATCGGGGCCAGCACCAGATCGAATGGTGGTGGCGGCTGCATGCGCTGCACCATTCGCAGCGCCAGATGACGATGTGGAGCGACAACCGTACACATCTGCTGGAAAGCATCCTGGACGACGCCATCATGGTGCTGGTGGCGCAGCTGATCGGCGTGGCGCCCGAGCAGTTCATCATCATTGTCACCTTGACCCAGCTCAGCGAAAGCCTGCAGCATGCCAATGTGCGGCTGTCGTTCGGCCGCATCGGCGAGCGGCTCTGGGTCAGCCCGCGCTTTCACCGGCTGCACCACGCCATCGGCATCGGCCATGAAACGCCGGTTCGCACCAAGCACAATGCCCCATCCAGCGTGGAGGCGTTTTCAACCGCCCTGCCAGCAGGGGCCGCGGAACCGGCTTCGCCGGGCCGCAGGCGCAGCCCCCCCCCGGTGGGCAGCGCAGCACACGAAGTGGCAAGCGTGGGGGCTTATAAGCTGGGCGGCCACAATTTCGGCGTGCTGCTGCCGTGGTGGGACGTGCTGTTCGGCACAGCCAACTTCGAGCAGCGCTACGATGCCACCGGCATCCGGGACCAGGTCGAAAAAAATCGTGACTACGGCCGTGGCTTCTGGTCCCAGCAGTGGCTGGGGGTGAAGCGGCTGATCGGCCGCGCATGAGCCGCGGCATGGCGGCGCGCGTGCTGGCCACCAACCCATTGTGAAAGCCTGACTTACTTTTTACCAGTTGATGAACAAGCTCCTCGACTCCTTCTGGCGGGCCACCATGTACTGCCTGCATCCCCGCGTGATGGTGCTGTCCATCCTCCCCGTCGTCATCATGGGCGTGCTGTCGCTGGCCCTGGGCTATTTCTACTGGGAAGGCGCCCTGGCCGCCGTGCGCGGCAGCCTGGAGAGTTTCGAGCTGGTCAATGCGATGCTGCACTGGCTCGAAGGCGTCGGCCTGGGCAGCCTGCGGCTGGTGCTCGCGCCGGTGCTGCTGCTGTTCCTGGCGATTCCCGGCATCGTCATCGCGACCTTGCTGTTCGTGTCGGTCTTCATGACGCCTCCTATGGTGTCGCTGGTGGCGAGCCGGCGCTTTCCGCAGCTTGCGCTGAAAAAAGGCGGCTCGCTGATGGCCGGCATCGGCCGCTCGCTCGGCGCGACCTTGCTGGCCGCGCTGTTGCTGGTGCTGTCGATTCCCTTGTGGCTGGTGCCGCCGCTGGTGCTGATCCTGCCGCCCCTGATCTGGGGCTGGCTCACCTACCGGGTGATGTCCTATGACGTGCTGGCCGACCATGCCAGCGCCCAGGAGCGGGAGCAGATCTTCAGCGAGCACCGTCTGCCGCTGCTGGGCATCGGCGTGATCAGCGGCTACCTGGGCGCCGCCCCCAGCCTGGTCTGGGCATCAGGCGCGATGTTCGTGGCGATGGCGCCCATCCTGGTGCCCGTCGCCATCTGGATCTACACCCTGGTGTTTGCGTTCTCATCGCTCTGGTTCGCCCACTACTGCCTGGCCGCGCTGGAGCAGCTTCGCATGCGAAATAGTGTTCTGGCGCAGGCATCATCTGCACAAGCAGCTACTGATTTGATAGTGGATGAGCTGGCGGTGAAGCCTTTGGCCCAGCCGGCGCCCGGTTTTCCCCTGACGGGCAGCCGGCCCCATGAATCGCCTTGATCGCCTCAACTTCAGGATTTTTCGCATGATCCCTCAATTCGGACTCATCATCGTCGGCGACGAAATTCTTTCGGGCAAGCGCGCCGACAAGCATCTGCCCAAGGTCATCGAACTGCTGGCCGCGCGCGGCCTGCCACTGGCCTATGCCGAGTACGTCGGCGACGACCCGGTACGCATCACCGCCACGCTGGCGCGGGCTTTCGAGGCGGCCCGCACTTCGGGCGACGTGGTGTTTTCCACCGGCGGCATCGGCGCCACGCCCGACGACCACACCCGCCAGTGCGCCGCCCGTGCGCTCGGCGTCGGACTCGCCCTGCACCCCGAGGCCAAGCGGCTGATCGAAGAGCGCATGCAGGACACCGCCAAAGAGCAGGGCGTGGCCTTCGACGCCGACAGGCCGGACAACCTGCACCGCCTGAACATGGGTGTGTTTCCGGCGGGCGCCGACATCATTCCCAACCCCTACAACAAGATTCCGGGCTTTAGCTGCTTTGTTGAACGGGCAAGTTCCGCCCTTGCACTCAGCAGCGCATCACTCGAAGCGACGAGCCTGGGAACCACGAACGAACCGCCAGGCGTGGGTACAGCAGATCCGTCCAAGTTCCGGCCGCAGGACCGGCTTGGCCGGACTGCAGGCGGGGCGGCCCCCTCGGGGGGCAGCGACCCACACGCAGTGGGGGAGCGTGGGGGCATACATTTCGTTCCGGGGTTTCCGGTCATGGCCTGGCCGATGGTCGAATGGGTGCTGGATCATCACTATGCCCATCTGCACCAAAAATCAGCCTTCATTGAAAAGTCGATCATTGTGATGGGCTCGATGGAGGCCACCTTGACGCCGCTGATGCTGCAAATCGAAGCCGAGCATGCCGGCGTCAAGGTGTTCAGCCTGCCCAGCGTCGATCACCCGGAGTACGGCCGGCATATCGAACTCGGTGTCAAAGGCACGCCGGAGGCGGTCAGCCTGGCGTACCCGGCCCTGATTGCAGGACTCGATCAGTTCAATCTGCAGTTTGGCCCTCAGTTGGTGCGGTAGTTTTTGCACTTTAACGGTGCATTTAAAATTTGCACTTTAAAGGTGCATAACGGACCAAATTTCCAGGCCGCGCCAGAAAATCAGCCTGCCCAGCATTCAGCCGCAACATTGGCGGCACAATCAGGCGCGAAGCCGGCAACTCGACAGTTTCTGGCTTTGGCACAAAAAGTGCATTCCTCAAACCCGAATTGAATTTTCTCAACCACGCATCCAGCACAGGAGATTTTGATGGCAAAGACCGTCGCAGACGTCATGAAAATGGTCAAGGAAAACGAAGTCAAGTTCGTTGACTTCCGCTTTTCCGATACCAGGGGCAAAGAGCAGCACGTCACCGTGCCCGTTTCCCATTTTGATGAAGACAAGTTCGTTTCAGGCCATGCCTTCGACGGTTCATCGGTCGCTGGCTGGAAGGGCATTGAAGCCTCCGACATGCAGCTCATGCCCGATGCCAACACCGCCAACATCGATCCCTTCTTTGAAGAAACCACGCTGTTCATGAGCTGCGACGTGGTCGAGCCCAGCGACGGCAAGGCCTACGACCGCGATCCACGCTCCATCGCCAAGCGCGCCGAAGCCTACCTCAAGGCCTCCGGCCTGGGCGACACCGCCTACTTCGGACCAGAGCCGGAATTCTTCATCTTCGACGATGTGCGCTGGAACACCGACATGTCGGGCACCTTCTTCAAGATCGAGGAATACGAAGCCCCCTGGAACTCGGGCAAGAAGCTCGAAGGCGGCAACCGCGGCCACCGCCCGACCGTCAAGGGCGGCTACTTCCCGGTGCCCCCGGTGGACAGCACCCAGGACATGCGCGCCGAAATGTCGCTGATCCTCGAATCGCTCGGCATTCCGGTCGAAGTCTTCCACCATGAAGTCGCCGGCGCCGGCCAGAACGAAATCGGCACCAAGTTCAGCACGCTGGTCGAGCGCGCCGACTGGACCCAGCTGATGAAGTACGTGGTCCACAACGTGGCCAACGCCTACGGCAAGACCGCCACCTTCATGCCCAAGCCCATCGTCGGCGACAACGGCTCGGGCATGCATGTGCACCAGTCGATCTGGAAAGACGGCAAGAACCTGTTCGCCGGCGACGGCTATGCCGGCCTGTCGGATTTCGCGCTGTACTACGTCGGCGGCATCATCAAGCACGCCCGTGCCCTGAACGCCATCACCAACCCCGGCACCAACAGCTACAAGCGCCTGGTTCCGGGCTACGAGGCGCCGGTCAAGCTGGCCTACTCGGCCAAAAACCGCTCGGCCTCGATCCGCATTCCGCATGTGGCCAACCCGAAGGGCCGCCGCATCGAGGCGCGCTTCCCCGATCCGCTGATGAACCCTTACCTCGGCTTCGCGGCCTTGATGATGGCCGGCCTCGACGGCGTGGAAAACAAGATCCATCCGGGCGAAGCCGCCACCAAGGACCTGTACCATCTGCCGCCAGAGGAAGACGCGCTGATCCCCACCGTCTGCCACAGCCTGGACCAGGCGCTCGAAGCGCTCGACGTGGGCCGCGGCTTCCTGCTCAAGGGCGGCGTGTTCACCGACAGCATGCTGGACGCCTTCATCGAGCTGAAGATGGGCGAGGTCACGCGCCTTCGCCAGGCCACGCACCCGATTGAATTCGAGATGTACTACTCGCTGTAATCGGCAGTAGCAAGCTGGCCAGCCTCTTTGCAAAAGGAGTGGCCGGTTGAACAAAAAAAAGGGTGGCCATGGCCATCCTTTTTTCATGGCGATCAAGGCTTATGCGTTGGCAATTTTGTATTTGCAATGCTTTGCAGGATACTCTGGGGCCTTCCCGGACTCACCACCAACACTGCAGCCAAGTGCCTTCAGGCACTGCAAGCCCTCTATGAAAAACATCCTTTTCCTGTCCCTTTTGCCTGCGCTGCTGCTGGGCGCC
This sequence comes from Polaromonas sp., assembly GCA_028291905.1. GTDB lineage: Bacteria > Pseudomonadota > Gammaproteobacteria > Burkholderiales > Burkholderiaceae_C > Polaromonas. The sequence continues at coordinate 8,179 of JAQGNK010000042.1, read as the reverse complement.
GGCCATGGCGCCTGGGCGCAGCAGATTTACCGCTGCGCCGGCGTTGGGGGCGCCGCGCCCGAATACATCAACAATGTCAAGGACGCGCAGTCGCGCGGCTGCTCGCTGGTGTCCGGCGGCAATGTCACCGTGGTGCAAGGCGCGCCGGTAGTCAGGGCGCCGGCTAGCCGTACGCCCTCCAGCGCGCCCTCATCAGGAAGCAGCCCGCGCTTCGACGGCAGCGCCGACCAGCGGGCGCGCGACAGCGATGCACGCATCATCCTTGAAGCCGAACTGAAGAAATCAGAGGCCCGGCTGGCCGAGCTGCAAAAGGAATACAACAACGGCGAGCCTGCAAAGCAGGGCATCGAGGCGCGCAACTACCAGCGCTACCTGGACCGCGTGAATGAGCTGAAGGAAAGCCTGGCGCGCAGCCAGAGCGACGTGGCCAGCCTGAGGCGTGAAATTGCGCGCCTGCCCAGCCCGAACTGAGCACGCCTGGCCCCGCTTGCGCATGAAAAAGCCTTCCATCCCCACCTTTTTGTCGTCCTTCTCCACCTCGGGACCGATCCGTTTCCAGGCCTTCGATCTGCTGGCCACTCTGGTCGCGGTGGTTCGCACCAATGGCTGCGTGGTATTCGCCAATGCCGCTCTCGAAGACGCGCTCGGCACCTCGCGCCGAACGATTGAAGGCTCGCAGCTGCCCGACTGCTTCACCGAGCCCCAAATCCTCAGGCATGCGCTCGAAGGCGCGGGCAGCAATGAATTCGCCGCCCTGCGCTACGACGCCTGGCTGCGCCGGTTGAACCACGAGCCGATGCCGGTGCATGTGGTGGTGGCCCAGACCGATACGGCGGGCGAGGCCATCGTGGAGATGCTGCCGCTGGAGCAGCAGGCCAAGCAGGACCGCGAGGAGCGGCTGATCGACCAGGCGCAGGCCAACAAGGAGCTGATCCGCAACCTGGCGCACGAGATCAAGAATCCGCTGGGCGGCATTCGCGGCGCGGCGCAGCTGCTGCAGATGGAAATCGACAAGGACCTGACCGAGTACACCCAGGTCATCATCCATGAAGCCGACCGCCTGCAGACGCTGGTGGACCGCCTGCTGGCGCCGCACCGGCGGCCGCACCTGGTGGGCGACGTGAACATCCATGAAGTCTGCGAGCGGGTGCGCTCGCTGATCCTGGCCGAGTTTCCCAAGGGCCTGCGGGTGGTGCGCGACTACGACACGTCGATCCCCGAGTTTCGCGGCGACCGCGAGCAGCTGATCCAGGCGGTGCTCAACATTGCCCACAATGCCTGCCAGGTACTGGCCGAGCGCATGGCTGCCGCAGAAGCCCGGATCACCTTCAAGACCCGCATCGCCCGGCAGGTAACTTTTGGCAAGCAGCGCTACCGGCTGGCACTGGAATTGCATGTCATCGACAATGGACCGGGCGTGCCGGACTCCATCAAAGACCGCATTTTTTATCCCCTGGTGTCAGGGCGGGAAGGCGGGTCGGGGCTGGGGCTGACATTGGCGCAAACCTTTGTGCAGCAACACCACGGTTTGATTGAGTGCGACAGCCGTCCTGGCCATACAGACTTCAAGCTGCTGATACCGCTGCCCTGAAGGCTGTCTTAATCCAAGATAACCGCTACCCTAGCAAAGGCAACGACACGCATGAAACCGATCTGGATTGTTGATGATGACCAGTCCATCCGGTTTGTTCTGGAAAAAGCCCTGCTGCGCGAAGGCCTGCCGACCCGCAGCTTCACCAACCCGCGTGAAGTGCTGGCCGCCCTGGAGGTCGCCACCGAAGTCGACGGCCCGCAAATCCTGGTGAGCGACATCCGCATGCCCGGCGGCTCCGGCCTGGATCTGCTGGAGAAGGTCAAGGCCAAGCTGCCGGGTCTGCCGGTGATCATCATGACCGCGTTTTCCGACCTGGACAGCGCCGTGTCGGCCTTTCAGGGCGGCGCGTTTGAATACCTGCCCAAGCCGTTCGACCTGCACAAGGCGACCGAGCTGATCCGCCGCGCCGTCGAGGAAAGCCAGCGCGAGGAAGTGGCCGAGGAGCGCATGGCCGCCGCGCCCGAGATGCTCGGCCAGGCGCCCGCCATGCAGGACGTGTTCCGCGCCATCGGCCGTCTGAGCCAGAGCATGGTGACGGTGATGATCACCGGCGAATCGGGCTCCGGCAAGGAACTGGTGGCGCGCGCGCTGCACAAGCATTCGCCGCGCGCCAACGGGCCGTTCATCGCCATCAACACCGCCGCCATCCCGAAGGATCTGCTGGAAAGCGAGCTGTTCGGCCATGAGCGCGGCGCCTTCACCGGCGCCCAGACATTGCGGCGCGGGCGCTTCGAGCAGGCCGACGGCGGCACGCTGTTTCTCGACGAGATCGGCGACATGCCGTTCGACCTGCAGACCCGGCTGCTGCGGGTGCTGAGCGACGGCCACTTCTACCGGGTCGGCGGCCACAACGCGGTGAAAGCCAATGTGCGGGTGATTGCCGCGACCCACCAGGATCTGGAGCAGCGCGTCAAGGAAGGCAGCTTTCGCGAGGATTTGTTCCACCGCCTCAATGTGATCCGGCTGCGCCTGCCGGCCCTGCGCGAGCGGCGCGAGGATGTGTTCATGCTGACCCGGCACTTCCTGCAGCAAAGCGCCCGGCAGCTCGGCGTCGATCCCAAGCGGATTTCAGAAGCCGCGCTGCAGCAATTGAGCCATTTCGGTTTTCCCGGCAATGTGCGGCAGCTGGAGAACATCTGCCACTGGCTGACGGTGATGGCGCCGGCGCAGGTGATCGAGCCGAAAGACCTGCCGCCCGAGGTGCTGGGCGCCACGCTGGACTGGGGCCAGACCCTGGTGCTGGCTGAAAAAACAGAGCCGGCCAGGGCAGAGCGGCCGGAAGAGGCGGAAAAACCGATGGCGATGGCGTTGCCGGCAGGCTTTGCGGCAACGGCTGGCGCGTTGAACGGCACCGGCGCTCAGGCGGCAAGCGCATCGGCCTGGGAAACCGGGCTGGAGGCCGAAGCCCTGGCGCTGCTTACTTCGGGGCGCAGCGATGTCTGGGACGTGCTGACGCGCCGGTTCGAGTCCCGGCTGATCATGACCGCGCTGGCCAATACCCACGGCCGCCGCATCGAGGCGGCGCACAAGCTGGGCATCGGGCGCAACACCATCACGCGCAAGATCCAGGAACTCAATCTTGAGTAAATAAGGGCTGCAGCGCAGGCATCGTGTGCGCCAGCAGCTATTGTTTTCATAGTAGAGCCGGCTTCGGGCTGACTTGCCGCCAAGTCACCTAGCCGGTTTTTTCATGCCTCGGCGCGTGGCCTGGAGCGCAATCACCCTGACTGGCAACCATCGCATCCCGACCTCATGCTTGCTACTAAATTAATAGCTGCTTGTGCAAGCACTGCCTGTGCCAGAGGTCTTTTTGCCAGATTAGCTATCTAACCCAGAAGCGTATCCCCGCGTCATTCCCGCGAAGGCGGGAATCCAGTGCCATATGCCCAACTCCGGCTGGATTCCCGCCTTCGCGGGAATGACAGCTTTTGTGTCTGAGGCAGGTCGCTGATCAGGCTTTTTTATCGCCCAGCCGCGCAAGTTTGCCGCTGCTCGCACCTTGCTCCTGGGTTCTAGGGCGACTTCGCTGCCATGGTCTGGAGGATGGTGGCCAGCTGCGGGCTCATCGGCAGGTCCAGGCTGACATAGGACGCAGGCAGGCGGCGCAGGAACCAGCGCTTGTACTGGCGCTCGATTTCCCCGTCCTGCGCCAGCACCTGGAAGGTGTCGTTCACCAGCCGGGCCATCTGCGGGTCATCCTTGCGGTACATCAGGCCGTAGGGGTCGTAAGAGAGAAAGTCGCCCACCACCGCGTAGCTGTCTTGGCCGTCGGCGACCGATTTTTCCTGGGCAATGAAGCCGTAGAGCAGCACGTCGTCGGTTCCAAAGGCATCGGCCCTGCCGGTCTTGACCAGGCGAAAGGAAGCTGCATGCTCGGCCGAAGGCACCAGCTTCATGCCCAGCCTGAAGCGCTCGGACAGCTCGCGCAAGGTTTTCTCGTTGGTGGTGCCGGCGGTCACTGCCACGGTTTTGCCGGCCAGGTCGCGAAAGGATTTGACGGGCGAGCCGCTTCTCACCAGCAGCCGGGTTCCCGAGACAAAAATCGTCGGCGAAAACGCCACGCGCTTTTGCCGCTCCAGGTCATTGGTGGTCGAGCCGCATTCCAGGTCCGCCTGGCCGCTGGCCACCGCGTCGATGCGCGAGGCGGCGGTCACCGGCACCCATCGGATCGCCAGCGTCCGGTTCACCGCATCGCTCATCGCGTCCACCAGCTGCTTGCACAGCTCGACCGAGTAGCCGATGGGTTCCTGGCGGGGCGACAGGTAGGAAAAAGGAATCGACGACTCCCGGTACGCCAGCGTGGCAACGCCGCTGGCCCGCACCTTGGCCAGCGTTCCAGTGAGGGCGGTGGCTGCGGCGGAATCGTCGAGGTTGCCAAAGCGGGTGCCGGAACCCGCACCCGTGTTGTTGCGCCAGGTTTCCTGGGCGCTTGAGACGCCGGCGCCGAGCATTGACAGCGCCAGCCCGGCGACTGCGAGCAGCTTCGCCGGTAGCCGGGCGGCGCCTGGCGGGCGCATCACGCAATGTTGCTCAGGCATGCGCTGGATGCTCCAGGGTGGCGGCGCTTTCTTCATTGATCCGCTCCTCATTGCGCGCGGCTTCGGCCTCGGGCATCAGCTCGCCCTCCCATTTGGCGACAACGGCGGTGGCGATGGAGTTGCCCACCGCGTTGGTGGCCGAGCGGCCCATGTCGAGGAAGGTATCGACGCCCAGGATCAGCAGCAGGCCGGCTTCGGGAATGTTGAACTGGTTCAGGGTCGCGGCAATCACCACCAGCGAGGCCCGCGGCACGCCTGCCATGCCCTTCGAGGTCAGCATCAAAATCAGCAGCATCGTGATCTGGGTGCCCATGGGCAGCACGATGCCGTAGGCCTGCGCGATGAACAGCACGGCAAAGGTGCAGTACATCATCGAGCCGTCCAGGTTGAAGGAGTAGCCCATCGGCATCACGAAGCTCGAAATCTTGCGGTTCACGCCGAAGCGGTCCAGCGCGTCGAGGATTTTCGGATAGGCCGCCTCGGAGCTGGCGGTGGCGAAGGACAGCAGAAAGGCTTCCTTGATCAGCGCCAGCAGCTTGAAGACGCGCCGCCCCAAAAACAGGAAGCCGGCGGCGACCAGCACGCCCCACAGCAGCAGCAGGCCCAGGTAAAAGTCGCCCATGAACACGGCGAACTTGAGCAGGATCTCCAGGCCGTTGACGGCGACGGTGGCGGCCATGGCGGCCAGCACCGCGAGCGGCGCCAGCTTCATCACATAGCCGGTGATCTTGAGCATCGCATGCGACAGCTCGTCGATGAGAAAGATCAGGGTCTTGGCCTTGTCGCCCAGCGAGGCCAGCGCCACGCCGAAGAACATCGAGAACACGACGATCTGCAGGATTTCATTGTTCGCCATCGCCTCGGCGAACGAGCGGGGCACCAGGTGGCTGACGAAGTCCTTCAGGGTGAACTTGGAGGTCGCCAGGTTGGCCGAGGCGCCGATGTCGGGCAGCGGCAGCCCCAGGTTGTGGCCCGGCTGCAGCAGGTTGGCCATGACCAGCCCCAGGATCAGCGAGATCAGCGAAGCGGTGATGAACCAGCCCAGCGCCTTGCCGAACACGCGGCCCACCGAGGCCGCGTCGCCCATGTGGGCAATGCCCACCACCAGCGTGGAGAATACCAGCGGGCCGATCAGCATCTTGATGAGCCGCAAAAACACGTCCGAGACAATCGACACATAGCCGGCGATCTCGGCGGCCGTCTTCTTGTCGGGAAAGCTGATGAAAATCATGTAGCCCAGCACGATCCCCAGCACCATCGCCATCAGGATCCATGCGGCCGGCGGTAGTTTCCTGATCATCTGAATCCCCTGTTTGAAAGGCGTTGCGCGGCCTCGTCTGAGTCATTAAATTTGAAATTCGGCCCGCGCTGCGTAGGCAATCGACAGATGCGGATCAAGGCATCTGGCTAGGCACCCTGGGAATGGCTGAAGGTCGCCAACTGCGGCAGCCGCTGGCCCACTGGTGGCATGGACAAGGTTGCGGGCAGCCTGCCAAAATGCCGGAGCGCCTGCTAGGCAACCGGGCGCAGCCGATTCCTGACTGCAAAAAGGCGCATCCATGTCGATTCCATCCCCGCTTGACTTCAGCAACCCTTACCCATCGGCCCGCTCTGCCGTGCTGGGGCGCAACCTGGTCAGCACCTCGCAGCCACTGGCCGCGCAGGCCGGCCTGCGCATGCTGCTGGCCGGCGGCAATGCGGTCGATGCCGCGATTGCCGCCGCCATGGCCCTGACGGTGGTCGAGCCGACCGGCTGCGGCCTGGGCAGCGACGCCTTTGCCATCGTCTGGGACGGCCAGGCGCTGCACGGCCTGAATGCCTCCGGCCGCTCGCCAGCGGCCTGGTCGGCCGACCGCTTTGCCGGCCGCAGCGCCATGCTAGAGACCGGCTGGGAGTCGGTGACGGTGCCTGGTGCCGTTTCTGCCTGGAGCGCGCTGTCGCGCCGCTTTGGCCGCTTGCCGTTCGCCGACCTGGCCGCGCCCGCCATCGGCTATGCGCGCGGCGGCTTTGCGGTGTCGCCGGTCATCGCGCACCTCTGGGCCCTGGGCAGCGAGCGACTGGGCGGCCAGCCCGGCTTTGCCGACTGCTTTCTGCCCGGCGGCCGCGCCCCGCAGGCCGGCGAGGTGTTTCGCAGCGAGGGCCATGCCACCACGCTGGAGGCGATTGCCGACAGCCATGGCGAGGCGTTCTACCGGGGCGCGCTGGCCGGCCGTATTGCCGCGCATGCCAGAGCCCACGGCGGCGCTTTGACCGAGGACGACCTGGCCAGCCACAGCGCCGACTGGTGCGGCACGCTGGCGCAGCCTTTCGCCGGCTCGGTGGTGCATGAGCTGCCGCCCAACGGCCAGGGCATTGCCACGCTGATGGCGCTGGGCATGCTGGAGGCGCTGGGCATCGGCAGGCAGCCGGTGGACCACATCGACACGGTGCACCTGTCCATCGAGGCGATGAAGCTGGCGCTGGCCGATCTGCACCAGTACAACGCCGACATCGACGCGATGCGGGTCGCGCCCGGCGCGCTGCTGGCGCCGGCCTACCTGGCCGAGCGCGCCAGCCTCATCGACCGCCACCGCGCCGGCGACCCCGGCCACGGCAGCCCCGGGCCGGGCGGCACGGTGTATGTGGCCGCGGCTGACGCGGCCGGGATGATGGTGTCCTTCATCCAGTCCAACTACATGGGCTTCGGCTCGGGCATCGTCGTGCCCGGCACCGGCATCAGCCTGCAGAACCGGGGCTTTGGCTTTTCGCTGGCGCCGGGGCATGCGAACCAGGTGGGGCCGCGCAAGCGCCCGTCCCACACCATCATTCCGGCCTTCGCCATGCATGCCGACGGCACGCCGCAGATGGCGTTCGGCGTGATGGGCGGGCCGATGCAGTCGCAGGGCCATGTCCAGATGGCCTTGCGGGTGCTGCACTACGGACAGAATCCGCAGGCGGCGGCCGATGCGCCGCGCTGGCGGGTAACGGGCGGGCGCCAGGTGGCGGTCGAGCCGGGTTTCGGCGCCGATGTCGTCAGCGCCCTGGCGCAGCGCGGGCATGAGGTGACGGTGGAGCGCGGCAACGGTGTCTTTGCCTTCGGCGGCGCGCAGCTGGTGCTCAGGCGCGGCACTGGCTACATCGCCGGCTCCGACCCGCGCAAGGACGGGCAGGCCGTGGCATTCTGAGCGACAGGCACTGGAAGGCCCCTGAGTTCAGTCCAGCCACCGTCCGCGGCGCTGCAGCATGAATTTTTGTAACTACTAAGGTCACCATGGCCCCCGAATCCGCTTTGCCCCTTCCCCCGCTGGGGGAAGGTTGGGATGGGGGCCTCCCCGAATCTATTCCCTGTCAATTTCCTGGCGCACCCAATTGTCAAGCCAGCAAGCATGAAAAACCAGCCGCTGGGGTTCAACCACCGTTGGCCCCCATCCCAGCCTCCCCCCAGCGGGGGAAGGAGCCATTCGGGCAGGTTGGTAGTTACGAATTTTTAGCAAAAACAGGCTTTAGCGCAAGCAGTGCCTGCGCAAGCAGCTATTGTTTTTATAGCGAGCCGAGTTCCACCACGACC
>JAQGNK010000022.1 GCA_028291905.1 Polaromonas sp. | reverse complement strand
TCATCAACCTGGGCGCCTACGCGACCGAGATCATCCGCGCCGGCATCGAGTCGATTCCCAAGGGCCAGATCGAGGCCGGCCTGGCGCTGAACCTCAAGCGCCACGAGATTTTCCGCTTCGTCATCCTGAAGCCCGCGCTCAAGGCGATCTACCCGGCGCTGACCAGCCAGTTCATCCTGCTGATGCTCAGCTCGGCGGTGGTGTCGGCCATTTCCGCCGACGACCTGACCTCGGTGGCCGCCAACCTGCAATCGCAGACCTTTCGCAGTTTCGAGATCTACATCGTCGTGGCAGGCATCTACCTGCTGCTGGCGCTGTCGTTCTCGGCGCTGTTCCGCATGATCTACAGGATCAGCCTCAACTACCCGGACCGTCGGTGATGCGTACTTTCGGATTTTCTGAATTCCTGTTCATTCTCGAAGCGGCCAAATGGACGATTGGCCTGTCGATGATTGCCTTTATCGGCGGGGCCATCGGCGGGCTGCTGGTGGCCCTGGGCCGCACGTCCGAGAACTGGCTGGCGCAATGGCTCTCGACCGGCTTCATCCAGGTTTTCCAGGGCACGCCGCTGCTGCTGCAGCTGTTTCTGGTGTTTTTCGGCGCGCCGGTGCTGGGCTTTGACATCAACCCGTGGATCGCGGCCGGCGTGGCCTTGATTCTGAACAGCAGCGCGTTCCTTGGCGAAATCTGGCGCGGCTGCATCCAGGCGATTCCCGCTGGCCAGGTCGAGGCGGCGCATGCGCTGAGCCTGTCGTACTTTTCGCGCATGCGCTTCGTCATCCTGCCGCAGGCCTTCAGGATTGCGCTGGCACCGACCGTCGGGTACATGGTGCAGATCATCAAAGGCACCTCGCTGGCGGCCATCATCGGCTTCACCGAAATCACGCGGGCCGGCCAGATCATCAACAACGCCACCTTCCAGCCGCTGATCGTCTTCAGTGTCGTGGCGGCGATTTACTTCCTGCTGTGCTGGCCGCTGTCGCTGCTGGCGGCGCAGATGGAGCGCCGGCAAGCTGCGGCGCTGGCCCGCTGATTCCAGCTTCACGTTCGACTTGTTTTTCAACATAAACCGGAGACTTCACCATGATCAAGCATCTGCAACGCCGCATTTTCACCAGCACCGCCCTGGCGCTCGGCCTGGCCGCCACCCTGGGCGCCTGGGCACCCGCTGTCAGCGCGCAATCCGTCGCCGACATCAAGAAAAAAGGCGAGCTGACCGTCGGCATGCTGGTGGACTTTCCGCCCTACGGCACCATGAACAGCAGCAACCAGCCCGACGGCTACGACGCCGATGTGGCCCGCCTGATGGCCAAGGACCTGGGCGTCAAGCTCAACCTGGTTCCGGTCACCGGCCCGAACCGCATTCCCTTTCTGCTGACCAACAAGGTCGATCTGCTGGTGGCTTCGCTGGCCGTGACGCCCGAGCGCGCCAAGCAGGTGCAGTTTTCCAAGCCCTATGCGGCGGCCAGCATCGTGCTGTACGGCGACAAAAAGGCCGACCTGAAGTCCCCGGCTGACCTCAAAGGCAAGCGCGTCGGTGTCGCCCGCGCCAGCACCCAGGACGTGGCGCTGACCGCCGCAGCACCCGAGGGCACCGAGATCCGCCGCTTCGACGACGATGCCTCGGCCATGCAGGCGCTGCTGTCGGGCCAGGTCGATGCCATCGGCTGCTCGACCACCGTGGCCGCGCAGATTGCCAAGCGCGCGCCAGCCAATGCGTTTGAAAACAAGTTCATCCTGCGCCAGCAGGTCATGGGCGTGGCGATGCGCCCCGGCCAGGACGAACTGCTCAAGACCGTGGACGACTTTGTCGCCCGCAACACGGCCAACGGAGAACTCAACAAGCTGTACCAGAAATGGCTGCAGACAGACCTGCCCAAGCTGCAGTAATCCCGACACGCGACTGACCACGGTGCTTTTATGACAGACACAATACAATCCCCGTCACCGGCTGCCAGCGTTGCCGAACCGATCATCCGCATCGAGGCGGTTGACAAATGGTTTGGCAAGTTCCAGGTGCTGACCGGCATCAATTTGAACGTCGCGCCGGGCGAGCGCATTGTGGTCTGCGGACCTTCCGGGTCGGGCAAATCGACCCTGATCCGATGCATCAACCGGCTGGAGACCGTGCAGAAAGGCCGCATCGTGGTCGATGGCATCGACCTGACGGCCGGCGGCAAGAATGTCGATTCGGTGCGCCAGGAAGTCGGCATGGTGTTCCAGCAGTTCAACCTGTTCCCGCATTTGACGATCCTGCAGAACTGCACCCTGGCGCCGATGCGCTCGCGCGGCCTGAGCCAGGAAGAAGCCGAAACCATTGCGATGAAATACCTGACCCGCGTGCGGATTCCCGAGCAGGCCAAAAAGTACCCGAGCCAGTTGTCGGGCGGCCAGCAGCAGCGCGTGGCGATTGCGCGCGCCTTGTGCATGACACCCAAGATCATGCTGTTCGACGAGCCCACGTCGGCGCTGGACCCGGAAATGGTCAAGGAAGTGCTGGACACCATGATCGGCCTGGCCGACGACGGCATGACCATGCTCTGCGTGACCCACGAAATGGGCTTTGCCCGCAGCGTGGCCGACCGGGTGATTTTCATGGCCGACGGCAGGATCATCGAGCAGGCACCGCCGCAGCAGTTCTTCAGCAACCCGCAGAACGAAAAGACCCGAAATTTCCTCGGCCAGATCCTGAATTCGCAACATGCCCACTGATGCATCCACCGAGGCAGCGGCTTCCACGCCAGTCCTGATTTCGCTGACCGCCTTTGGCGCTTCCGAAGTGCGACGCCATGGGCAGCTATGGTTCACCCGGCTCTGCCATGAAGCCGGCGCCGACGGCGTGGAAGTGCGCAGCGAACTGCTGGTGGATGCCGCCAGCGAACTGCCTGCCATTGCCCAGGCCGTTCGCGACACCGGCATGCAGGTGGTGTACTCCAGCGCCGATGGCCTCTGGACGGCCGACGGCGTGCTTGATGTCGAGGCGCTCCAGCATGCGCTGGCGGCGGCCGCCACCCTGCGCGCGCCCCGGTTGAAGATGGCCATTGGCGGCTTCACGCCAGCCTGCGCGGCCAGCCTGATGGCGCTGAGTGACCATCTCCGGACCACCAGAATCGAACTCGTCATCGAGAACGACCAGACTGCCACGGCCGGCACCCTGCCGGCGTTGCAGAAATTTTTCGACGCGGCCAATGAACGCGGGGTGTTCCTGGGCATGACATTCGACATGGGCAATTGGCACTGGACCGGCGAATGCCCGCTCCAGGCGGCTGCCGCGCTGGCGCCGCAGGTGCGCTATGTGCATTGCAAGGGCGTGCAGCGCCAGCCGCAGCGCTGGGTGGCCGTGCCGCTGGCGGCATCGAGCGCGCCATGGCGTGCGGTGCTGCGCGCCCTACCGGCCGATGTGCCGTGGGCGATTGAATATCCGCTGATCGGCGACGACCTGCTGGCGGTGACCGGGCGGGAAATCAGCCAGTTGCGCAGCCTGGCCGCCGGCATGGCAGCCCGCTCGCGCCTTCCTTCCTGAAAAAGAAATTTTCCATGACCTCTGACCTTGACGTGATCACTTTTGGCGAAGCCATGATGCTGCTGGT
>JAQGNK010000001.1 GCA_028291905.1 Polaromonas sp. | reverse complement strand
GCCAGGCGGCGCTGGCCCAGCACGCCGGTTTCAGCCGACAGCACATTCAGGTAATTGCCCAGTCCGGCTTTGTAGCGCTGCACGGCGATGTCGTAAGCGCTTTCCGCCGCCTCCTGCGCCGCCCGCTGCTCGGCCTGCTGGCGGCCAATCGCCTGCGAGGACGCCACCTGGTCGGCCACATCGCGCACCGCATCAATCACGGCGGCGTTGTAGCTTTCAACCGCCGCGTCAAGGTCCGCCGTCTTGCCACGCAAATTGGCGCGCAGCCGGCCGGCATCGAAAATCGGCAGCCGCAAGGCCGGGCCGACGCCCCACTGCTGGCTGCCGGCGTCCAGCAGCCGGCCCAGGCCGATGCTGGAAAAGCCGGCGAAGGCCACCAGGTTGACGTTGGGATAAAACTGGCCTTTGGCATTGGCCACGTCATTCGACGAGGCTTCGACGCGCCAGCGCGCAGCCGCGATGTCGGCGCGCCGGCCCAGCAGATCGGCCGGGATCACAGGCGCAAACGCTACTTTCTTGATAGCTGCCTGCGCAGACGGCACAAGCGCAACGGCGCTGTTTGGCTCTCCAATCAAGGCATTGAGCGCGTTGCGCGTCAGCGCCATCTGCTCCTGCACGGTTTCAAGCTGCAGGCGCGCTTCGGGCAGGCCGCCTTCGCTCTGGCGCAGCTCCAGGCGGGTGTCCAGCCCCGCATTGACGCGGTCCCGCACCAGCTTCAGGGTTTCCTCGCGCTGGGCCAGCGTGCGCCTGGCGACCTCGGCCTGCTCGTTTTGACGCACCAGCTGGAAATAAGTGCGCGCCACCTGGCTGGCCAGCAGCACGCGGGCGGCCTGGGCATCGGCCTGGGCGGCATTCGCATTGCCCAGCGCCGCCTCCAGGGCGGCGCGGTTCTTGCCGAAGAAGTCCAGCTCCCAGCTGGCGCTGAACTGGGCGGTGCCGCTGCTCCGGATCGAGCCGGCCAGCGGCGCCGGCACGGCGCCGTTTTCGGTATACTGCTGGCGCGTCAGGTCGAGCTGTCCGTTGAGCTGCGGCCGGGTGGCGGCCGTCGCCACCTCGGTCACGGCCTGCGCCCGCGCCAGCCGCGCCTGGGCGAGCTTCAGGTTGGGGCTGGTTTCCAGGGCTTTGGCCACCAGGCCGTTGAGCGTTTCGTCGCCGAAATCGCGCCACCATTCGCCCGCCACCGGCGCCTGATTCGCCGCAGCGCCCAGGCCCAGCGACGGCGCATCGCGCAGGCTTGCCTGCGACGCGGCAATGCCCGACATGTCGGCACAGCCGCCCAGGCCGGTGGCAATCACGGCGGCGGCGGCCAGACCGGCCAGCGACACCAGCGCCATGCGCAGCGATGCGCGCCAGATCGGCAGCGCAGGCTGGCCCGACAGCATGGAAGGGTTCTCGAAAGCCTTTGCGTCTGGGCCACCGCACAGCTGCATGCAATGTTTATTTGTCATTTTTGTCTACCTTTTCCGCCAGTGCCTGAAGGGTTTGCGCCGTGTCCAGCATCCGGCGCAGGTAAGTTTTAAGGTTTTGCCATTCCTCGGCCGAAAAGCCGGCCAGCAAGGCGTTTTGCACGCTGCACAGCGTGGGCGGAATCTCCTTGGCGGCGGCACGGCCAGCTTCCGTCAGCTCCAGGTTGACGACGCGCCGGTCATCGGACGAACGCACGCGCCGGCAGTATTGCTTGGCCTCCAGCCGGTCCAGCAGCCGCGTCATCGAGCCGGCGTCCAGATCGCACTGGCGGGCCAGCTCGGCCGCCGTCGAGGCCTGGCCCAGGTAAAGCTTGAGCAAAGGCACCCACTGGGCATTGGTCAGGCCGGTGGGCTCCAGCTGGCGGTCAATGCCCTGGGCCATCAGCGTGATGATGCGGCGCATGAGGTAGCCAACGCTTTCATCGGCGCAATAGCCCTCTGCCCGATAAAAATCAGCAATGGGGTTCGACAGCAAATCGATCAGGGGGTTGAAATCTTTCTTGGCATCCATGGTCTGAATATTACTTGCATAGGCAATCATTGTCAAGCCTATGTTTGCAGAAGCAATCTTTGACGGTAAAATCCGATGCATGGCTACTACAACCGCTTCCTCAGTTCCTTCCACCCCCCTGAGTCCTTCCCTTTCAACACCGGCGCGCGGATCGCCCAAATCCCTGTCGGGCCTGAGCCCCTTTTTGCGCCCTTATTCAGGCCGCATCTGGCTGGCGATTGTTTTTCTGGTGCTGGCGGCCGTCGCCACCTTGATTTTTCCGCTCGCCCTGCGCAGCCTGATCGACGGCGGCCTGGCCAGCGCCGGCAAGGGCGAGCAGCTGATGGCGCTGCGCAACCACTTTTTCGAGCTGTTCGGCGTGGCGGCGGCGCTCGGGCTTTTTTCCGCCGGGCGCTTCTACACCGTCAGCTGGCTGGGCGAGCGGGTCACCGCCGACCTCCGCAATGCGGTGTATTCGCATGTGGTGCGGCAAAGCCCGGAATTTTTCGAGACCACGCAGACCGGCGAGGTGCTGTCGCGCCTGACCGGCGACACCACGCTGGTGCAGACGGTGGTGGGTTCGTCGCTCAGCATGGGGCTGCGCAACGCGGTGATGGGCGTGGGCGCGCTCGGCATGCTGGTGGTGACCAACCCCTACCTGATGGTGCAGGTGCTCGGCGCGCTGCTGCTGATCGTTGCGCCCTCGGTCTGGTTCGGGCGGCGGGTGCGCAAGCTCTCGCGGGCCAGCCAGGACCGGGTGGCCGACTCCAGCGCGATAGCGGCCGAGATCCTCAACGCGATTCCGGTGGTGCAGAGCTACACCGCCGAAGCGCGGGAGGCAACGCGCTTCAACCAGTCCACCACCGACGCCTTCAACACCGCCATCAACCGCACCAAGGCGCGCTCGGTGCTGGTGGCCTTCATCATCATCGCCACCTCAGGCGCGCTGCTCTGGGGCCTGTACCAGGGCACGCAGGCGGTGATGCGCGGCGACATCACCGCCGGCCATCTGGGGCAGACAGTGGTCTATGTGATCATCCTGGCGAGTGCCGCCGCCGTGCTGGGCGAAGTCTATGGCGACCTGCTGCGGGCCGCCGGCGCCACCGAAAGGCTGATGGAGCTGCTGGAAACCCGCTCGCCCGTGGTTTCACCCTCAAATCCGGTCGCAGCGCAGGTGGTGCCTGCGGGAAGCGCTATTAAATTTGAGAACATCAATTTTCATTACCCGTCGCGTCCGACGCAGCCCGCCTTGATGAATTTCAGCCTGGACGTGGCGCCGGGCGAGACCGTGGCCCTGGTCGGCCCGAGCGGCGCCGGCAAGAG
>JAQGNK010000548.1 GCA_028291905.1 Polaromonas sp. | reverse complement strand
AGCCCGCCGCCGGTGTAGGTCGATTTGCCATTGATCAGCATCTGCGCCCGCACGATCAGGTCGCCGTCGAGCAGGCCGCCGATGCAGATCAGCACGATGGCGCTGTGCGCGGCAATGTAGCCGAGCTTGTTGGCAGAGCCTTTCTTGGCCGCCACCATCCAGCCGGCGCTGCGCTGCTGCAGCTTGACCTTCCAGCCGCTTTGCACCAGCGTCTGGCCGATGCGCCGGGCTGCCGCTTCAGGCGATTCGGCCAGGCCAGCCTGGGCACGGTGGCCGAAGGCCTGCAGGCTTTTCTCACGCACGTCCTCCTTGAGCTGGTTGTAGTCGGCCAGGATCTTGGGCGTGTTGCGGGCAATGCACAGCGAGGTGGACACCACCAGGAAGGCCAAAATCAGCAAAAACCACCAGGCGCTGTAGACCGTGTTGAGGCTGGCCAGGCCGAACACCTGCGCCCAGAACGGGCCGAACTGGTTGACATAGTTGCTCAGGGGCTCCTGCTGCTTGAGCACCGTGCCGATGATCGAGGCAATGCAGATGACGGTCAGCAGCGAGATCGAAAAGCGCATCGACGACAGCAGCTCCACGGCTGCGCGCAGGGTGCGCGAGCCCCAGTTGACTTTCATGCCTTCGGTGGAAACTGTCATACGTGAACTTCGGGCCTGATGGCTTGGAGGTGAAGGTAAAGTAAAAAAAGCAGGGCCGCAATGGAAAAAGGCGGGCTTTCTTCAGAAAGGCCCGCCTTGATGTGACTAATTATTTCAGCCTGGGTTCAATGCAAGCCGGAATTTAAAGTTGCCTGGAGCACATAAAAAGATGGCCTTGCTCCAGCGCAAACCCGGTTTTTCAGCGCAGGCCGGCAATGTAGTCGGCCACGGCGCGGATTTCCTTGTCGTTGAGCTTGGCCGCGACCTGCGTCATTTGAAGGCTGTTGGCGCGAACGCCGTCGCGAAAAGCCGCCAGCTGGGCGGCGGTGTACTCGGAATGCTGGCCGCCAAGGCGCGGATATTGCGCGGGAATGCCAGCGCCGGTAGGGTTGTGGCAGCCTGCGCAGGCAGGCACCTGGCGGTCTGCAATGCCTCCGCGGTAAATGCGCTCTCCCAGCGTGACCAGTTCTTTTTCCTTGGCAAAACCGGGCTTGGCCTTCTTGGAGGTGGCCCAGTAGGCAATGTTGCGCATGTCGTCGTCGGAAAGCTGGGCGGCAAAGCCCTGCATGATCGGGTTCTTGCGCTTGGCTGACTTGAATTCCTGCAGCTGCTTGACCAGGTAGTCGGGGTGTTGCTGCGACAGCTTGGGATAGGTGGGCGTTGCAGAATTGCCGTCGGCGCCGTGGCAGGCGGCGCAGACAGCTGTGTAGGTCGCTTCTCCCTTGACCAGATCAGGCTTGGCGGGCATTTTGGGCGCTGGCGCCACGGCTGGCGCGGCATGCGCTCCAGGCGCGGTGGTGGCGGCAGCCTCGCCCGCGGCAAATGACGACATGGCAGGCAAGGCCAGCAAGGCGGCCAGTAGGGAAGTAGCGAACAGCTTCATATCGGGGCTTTTAATTGGTTGGCGCACAGAACTTGGTAGCCGGCGATTTTACAATGGCTTCACACTGCTGCCTGTTGTTGGGGATTGAACGGGCAGCCGGGTCAGGCTCGGCAGCCATGCGGCCCCTTGCCCTCAATCCCTTCTATTTGGTTGCCTGCCTTGTAATTGATGCAACCGCAGTGCATGCCAGCCACTTCCTTCAGGGATCGCCCCACATGACTTCCACGACTTCCTCCACCATTTCTTCCGACGCTCCCGCCCCTGCCGCAAAACCCGATCCCAAGATCGCGATGGGGTGGCTGCACACCGCCAAGTTCCTCACCACCGCGCCCGAACTCAAGCACCTGCCGCGCATCGAGGTGCCTGAAATCGCCTTTGTCGGCCGCTCCAACGCCGGCAAATCCACCTGCATCAACACTCTGACGCAGCAGCACCGTCTGGCCTTTGCCTCCAAGACGCCGGGGCGCACCCAGAGCATCAACCTTTTTTCACTGGGCAAGCAGGGCGTGACCGACGCGGTGCTGGCCGACCTGCCGGGCTACGGCTATGCGGCCGTGCCCAAGGAAGCCAAGTACCGCTGGCAAAAGGTGATGGGCAATTATTTGCAGACGCGCGACAACCTGCAGGCCATCGTGCTGCTGTGCGACCCGCGCCTGGGGCTGACCGAGCTGGACGAAATCCTGCTCGACGTGATCCGGCCACGGGTTGAGGACGGGCTGAAATTCCTGGTGCTGCTGACCAAATCCGACAAGCTGAACAAGACGGAGGCGGCCAAGGCGCTCCAGATCGTCAAGCTGCAGGCCGGCGGCGGCGACGTGAAGCTGTTTTCATCGCTCAAGCGCCAAGGCGTCGAGGAAGTGGCCCAGCACCTGTGGGACTGGGCGCATCCCAAGGAAAAGCCGGTCAAGGCCCCCTGGCTTGGGCCAGAGGCCGAGCTTGTGCCAGAAACCGATCCAGAATTGGCGTCAGGATCAGAACCTGCTTCCGAAGACCCGGCAGCGCCAGCGCCGGAGCAGTCCTGACATTTGGCCTGGCCTGAATTCCGGGCAGTGCGGCCAGGCGAAATTTCAAGCAAATAGTGGCTGTAGCGCAGGCGACATCCGCGCAGCCAGCTATAAAGACAATAGCAATCATGATTGAAACCAGCTTGCACGCCTTGCCGCATGGCATCACCCTTTCATGCCGCAGCGCCGGCCCCAAGGGGGCGCCGCTGCTGATGTTTCTGCACGGCTTTCCTGAAGCCGCGTTTGTCTGGGACGGCTTGCTGACGCATTTCTCGCAGCCCGAAAACGGCGGCTTTCGCTGCATCGCGCCCAACCTGCGCGGCTATGAACACTCCAGCGCGCCCGCCGACGCGGCGGCCTACCGGCCCAGGCATTTGATGCAGGACATCGCCGCGCTGATCGAGCAGGCGGGTGGGCCGCTGGAATGCCTCATCGCGCATGACTGGGGCGGCGCGGTGGCCTGGAACCTGGCCGCCGCCCTGCCCGGCTGCATGAAAAAGCTGGCGATCATCAACTCGCCGCACCCCGGCACCTTCCTGCGCGAACTGCAGCAGTCGCCCGCGCAGCAGGCCGCCAGCGCCTACATGAATTTTTTGATTCGCCCCGACGCCGAGGCGCTGCTGGCGGAGGACGACTTTCGCCGGCTGTGGGAATTTTTTACCAAAATGGGCGCGGTCGATGGCCCGCATGCCTGGCTGACCGAGGCGGTGAAGGCCCAATACCGCGATATTTGGCGCGCCGGGCTGACCGGGCCGCTCAATTTCTACCGGGCGTCGCCGCTGCGCCCGCCCCGGCCCGGCCCGCCGCATGACGACCTGGCCGCCAGCGCCGTGGTCATCCCGCGCGACAAGCTCGAAGTGCATCTGCCGACGCTCGTCATCTGGGCCCTGGACGATATCGCCCTGCCCCCGGCGCTGCTGGACGGGCTGGAAGACTTCGTGCCCCGGATGCAGCTGCACCGGGTGCCCGGCGCCACCCACTGGATCGTGCATGAGCAGCCTGAACTGGTCGCGCGCCATCTGCAGGAATTCCTGCGCTGATCCAGCTTTTATGAATTGCTATTAAAAATATAGCCAGCTGCGCACGAATACCATGCGCTTGAGGCCTAAAAGGCTTAAAAACCGTCCCTGAACAAGCCCGTGGAGCGCCGCCGCTCAATACACCGAAGGCTCGCCTTCAGGCCGCGTCTTGAACCGCTTGTGAACCCAGTAGTACTGGGCCGGCATGGTGGCGATGTAGTCCTGCAGCCGGGCATTCATGCGCGCCGTGTCCAGTGTGGCGTCATGGCTCGGGAAGTCAGGCCAGGCCGGCAGCACCTCGATTTCATAGCCGCCGGGCGTCAGGCGCGGCAGCACGGGCACGACCTTGGCCCGGCCCAGCCGCGCAAAGCGCGACAGCGAGGGAACGGTGGCGGTCGCAACGCCGAAGAACGGCACGAACACCGACTCGTCCGGGCCAAAATCCATGTCGGGCAGCAGATACAGTGGCTGGCCGTCCCGCAGCGCCGACACGATGGGCTTGACGCCCTCGATGCGCCCGAACAGGCGCAGGTGGCCAAAACGCCGCCGGCCCTGCAATATCCACTGATCGACCAGCTTGTTCGACTGGTCGGTGTAGATCGTGGTCGAGGGCCGGGGACTGTTCAGGGCGATGCCGGCCCAGGCCGCATCCAGGCCGACAAAATGCGGCAGGAAAATCACCGTCGGGCCGGTGCCCGCCAGTTCCTCGATCGCGCCGGTCAGCCGCACCCGCCGCTGCACCCAGGCCTTGGGCGCATGCCAGAGCCAGGCGCGGTCCAGCCAGGCCTGCGAGAAGCAGACAAATGTTTGCAGCGCCAGCCTGCGCCGTGCGGCTTTTGAAAGCTTGGGGAAACATATCTGGAAATTTGCATGCGCCACACGCCGGCGCTGCACGATCAAGGCATACAGAACCCAGCCCAGCGCCGTGCCCAGCGCGCGCACCAGCGGCAGCGGCAGCCAGGCCAGCGCCTTCATGAAGCCGATGCCCGCTCGGGTGACGGTACGGCTGGCCCATTGCGCAAAAGCTTTCAAAGCGCTTCCTTGCGCGGCGTCTTGTAGCGCGCATAGCCCCACAGGTACTGCCCCGGCTGGCTGAGCACGATGGCTTCAATGGCTTGGTTGACACGGGTGACAGCCTGCAGCAGGTCGGCTTTGTCGCGGCTGTCCACGCCCGTCACCGCCGGCCAGATTTTCAGGAAATAGCCGCGCCCGCGTGGCAGGCGCTCGCAGCTGACCGGCAGCAGCACCGCGCCGCTTTGCAGCGCCAGCCGGGCGGCCAGCGTCATGGTGTAGGCCGGCCGGCCAAAGAACGGTGCCCATACCCCCTGCCCCTCGGGGGGAACCTGATCGGTGAGCAGGGCCACGGCCTGATTGGTCTTCAGGGTCTTGTGCATCAGCCGGATGCCGCTCAGGCTGGCCGGCACCACGGTCAGGTTCTGGCGGTCACGCGCCAGGCTTTCCAGCCGGGCCAGCCAGGCCTTGCGGGCCGGCCGGTAAATCGCCGTGATGGGCCCGTACAGCTCGGCCAGCGCCTGCGGGCCCAGCTCGAAACTGCCGCAATGCGGACCAAAGAAAATCACGCCTTTGCCTTGCGCAAACGCCTGCTCGGCATGCGCCTGGCCTTCCACCCGGACATTGCCCAGGCAGGACCGGGTGCGCGGCCGCAGCCAGAGCTTGGGCAGTTCGCCGACGAAGCGTCCGGTTTCGGCTATGGCCGGCCGGGCCGCCTCGAACGGCAGGCCGGCCTGCGCCACATTGGCCCGGAACTGCACCCGGTAGCGCGCGCTGGCCAGCCAGACCAGCCAACCCAGGCAAGCTCCCAGCGCGTGCAGCACGGCCAGCGGCCAGTAGGAAAAGAATTGGAATAACCAGCGCATGAATAGGTGCTAAAGGGCCAATGAATGCAAAACAGGGGGCGTCCTATAATTGCGCCTGTCGCCGAGTTACTGAACAACTTGCAGGGCGACATTAAACCAAACTGCTAAAGCGTTCGCCAAAGCACTTCCTGCTGGCAACGCGCCGACAAAACTTATGGAGTGTATGCAATGGCGAACGATTTTCTCTTTACTTCCGAATCCGTCTCCGAAGGCCATCCCGACAAGGTGGCCGACCAGATCTCCGATGCGATCCTGGACGCTGTGCTGAAGCAGGACCCGCGCAGCCGCGTTGCCGCCGAAACCCTCACCAACACCGGTCTGGTGGTGCTGGCAGGCGAGATCACCACCAATGCGCATGTGGACTACATCCAGATCGCGCGCGACACCATCAAGCGCATCGGCTACGACAACACCGAATACGGCATCGACTACAAGGGCTGCGCCGTGATGGTCTGCTACGACAAGCAGAGCAACGACATCGCCCAGGGCGTTGACCACGCCAGCGACGACCACCTGAACCTCGGCGCCGGCGACCAGGGCCTGATGTTCGGCTATGCCTGCGACGAGACGCCCGAGCTGATGCCCGCGCCCATCTACTACGCCCACCGCCTGGTCGAGCGCCAGTCGCAGCTGCGCAAGGACGGCCGCCTGCCCTTCCTGCGGCCCGACGCCAAGAGCCAGGTGACGATGCGTTTTGTCGATGGCAAGCCGCCCAGCATTGAAACGGTGGTGCT
>JAQGNK010000541.1 GCA_028291905.1 Polaromonas sp. | reverse complement strand
TGGGCCTGGAAAACGACCCGCTGTTCAAGCTGGCCATGGCGCTGGAAAAGATTGCGCTGGAAGACGACTACTTCGTCTCGCGCAAGCTCTACCCGAATGTCGATTTCTACTCCGGCATCGTGCAGCGCGCCATTGGCATTCCGGTGTCGCTGTTCACCGCGGTCTTCGCGCTGGCCCGCAACGTCGGCTGGATGGCACAGCTGAACGAAATGATCGGCGACCCCGAGTACAAGATCGGCCGTCCGCGCCAGTTGTTCGTCGGCTCGGTGGCCCGTGAAGTCAAGCCGATGGCCAACCGCTAAGCAGAGCAACGCCTGACAGCTTCCAAAAGCCCGCCTGATGGCAGCATCGGCGGGCTTTTTTCGATGGTTTTGCTACCATTTTAATAGCTACCTGCGCAATCATCACCTGCGCTGGAGGCCTGAAATGCTTGAAATTTCAAGTTTCTATCGCCTCGATCTGAAGCCTTGTCGATGGCAAGGCAGTCCTCGTGCTTTGCGATGGCCAAGTAATCGATATGGGCTCAAAATAGCAAGTCATCGTTAAGTGCGATGCCACTAACTTATGTCCATCAAAACCTCGGAACGCAACTTTGCCCGCCGCATCGACCTGACCTCGCTCCAGCTCTTCGTGGCGGTGTGCGAGCTGGGCAGCATCGGCAAGGCCGCCGAGCGCGAATTCATTGCCGCCTCGGCCGTCAGCAAGCGCCTGAGCGACCTCGAAGCCACGCTGGACACGCTGCTGCTCTACCGCCACACACGGGGCGTTGATTTGACGCCGGCCGGTGAAAGCCTGCTGCACCATGCGCGCTCGGTGCTGTTCAGCCTGGAGAAAATGCAGGGCGAACTGAGCGAATATGCCGACGGCGTGCGCGGCCATGTGCGGGTGCATGCCAGCATTTCGGCCATCATCCAGTTCCTGCCCGATGATCTGGGCGACTTCATCCGCCGGCACGGCGAGATCAAGATCGACCTGGAAGAGCATTTGAGTACCGAAGTGGTCCGGGCGGTGCAGGAAGGCGCGGCCGACCTGGGCGTGTGCAACACCGCCAACGGTACCGGCGAGCTGCAGACGCTGCCCTACCGCAACGACAGGTTGGTGCTGATTGTGCCCACGGGCCATGCCTTGCTTGCGCAAGGCGCTATCAATTTTGAACAAGCGCTGGACTATGACCAAGTAGGGTTGCATTCCAACAGTTCGATCTACCTGGCCTTGCGCCAGGCCGCCGCCGCCGTGGGGCGCACCATCAAGCTGCGCATCCATGTCACCGGGCTTGACGCAATGTGCCGCATGATCCACAACGGCCTGGGCGTCGGCGTGATGCCGCAGCGCGCTTTCGAGCTGATGCATGGCGTGGGCGCGCTGGAATCGATCGCGCTGCTCGACAGCTGGGCCGGGCGGCAGATCGACCTGGTGGCGCGGGATTTCTCGACCCTGCCGCTGACTGCGCGGCTGCTGGTGGAGCACCTTACGCAAGCGCCTGGACAGCTGATGCAAGCACTCCCACTGCCGCGACACCAAGCCTTGCCCAACCCCTAAAATCACTTCAAAACCACGATTCGACCACGAAGGAAACTCAACATGGGACGCACCCTTTACGACAAGATCTGGGACGAGCATGTCGTTCATACCGAAGAAGACGGCACCTCGATTCTCTATATCGACCGCCACCTGGTCCATGAAGTCACCAGCCCGCAGGCCTTCGAGGGCCTGCGCGAGGCCGGCCGCAAGGTCTGGCGCATCAGTTCCATCGTCGCCACCGCCGACCACAACACGCCGACCACCGGCTGGGAACTCGGTTACGACGGGATTACTGACCTGGTGAGCAAGGAGCAGATCACCACGCTGGATGCCAACATCAAGGAATTCGGCGCGGCGGCGTTTTTCCCGTTCATGTCCCGGCGCCAGGGCATCGTGCATGTGATCGGCCCCGAGAATGGTGCCACCCTGCCCGGCATGACGGTGGTGTGCGGCGATTCCCACACCTCGACCCACGGCGCATTCGGCGCGCTGGCCCACGGCATCGGCACCAGCGAGGTCGAGCATGTCATGGCGACGCAGACCCTGCTGGCCAAGAAGGCCAAAAACATGCTCATCAAGGTCGAGGGCACCGTGGCCAAGGGCGTGACCGCCAAGGACATCGTGCTGGCCATCATCGGCAAGATCGGCACGGCGGGCGGCACGGGCTACACGATTGAATTCGCCGGCGCGGCCATTCGCGCCCTGAGCATGGAAGGCCGCATGACGGTGTGCAACATGGCGATTGAGGGCGGCGCCCGCGCCGGCCTGGTCGCGGTGGACCCCAAGACCATCGACTACGTCAAAGGCCGATTGCTGGCGCCAGGCACCGACCCGAAGACCGGCCAGTTCGTCGGCGGCCCGGAATGGGACATGGCCGCGCGTTACTGGGCCACGCTGCATTCCGACCCGGATGCAGTGTTTGACGCCGTGGTCGAGCTGGACGCGAGCCAGATCCTGCCGCAGGTGAGCTGGGGCACCTCGCCCGAGATGGTGCTGTCGATCGAAGGCCGCGTGCCCGATCCGGAAAAGGAAAAAGACATCAACAAGCGCGGCGCCATCGAGCGCGCCCTGACCTACATGGGCCTGGAGCCGGGCAAGGCACTGAACGATCTGTACATCGACAAGGTGTTCATCGGCTCGTGCACCAACAGCCGCATCGAGGACATGCGCGAAGCCGCTGCAGTCGTCAAGAAAATTGGCCAGAAGGTCGCCAAGAACGTCAAGCTGGCGATGGTCGTGCCGGGCTCGGGCCTGGTCAAGGAACAGGCCGAGCGCGAAGGGCTGGACAAGATTTTCCTGGCAGCCGGCTTCGAGTGGCGCGAGCCGGGCTGCTCGATGTGCCTGGCAATGAATGCTGACCGGCTGGAGCCGGGCGAGCGCTGCGCCTCGACCAGCAACCGCAACTTCGAAGGCCGGCAGGGCGCCGGCGGCCGCACCCACCTGGTCAGCCCGGCCATGGCGGCGGCGGCGGCGGTGCATGGCCATTTTGTCGATATCCGCAAGTTCGTCTGAACCTCCCCCAGAAAGAAGCTGATGAAAAAAATTGCCGCAGGTTTTACGGTGGCCCTCGCACTGATGTCCACCTTCGCGCTGTCTGGCTGCAACACCGTCCGGGGCATTGGCCAGGATGTGCAGCGGGCGGGCTCCGCCGTGTCAAACGCCGCCAAATAGCAGAGATCGGATTCCTCATGCAAAAATTCACTGTTCATACCGGTCTCGTGGCTCCGATGGACCGCGAAAACGTCGACACCGACGCCATCATCCCCAAGCAGTTCCTCAAGTCGATCCGCAAGACCGGCTTTGGCCCCAACCTGTTCGATGCCTGGCGCTACCTGGATGCGGGCTTTCCAGGGCAGGACCCGGCCAGCCGCAAGCCAAATCCGGACTTCGTGCTGAACCAGCCGCGCTATGCCGGCGCGTCCATCCTGCTGGCGCGCAAGAACTTCGGCTGCGGCTCGTCGCGCGAGCATGCGCCGTGGGCGCTGGACCAGTTCGGCTTCCGGGCCATCATCGCGCCGAGTTACGCCGACATCTTTTTCAACAACAGCTTCAAGAACGGCCTGCTGCCCATCGTGCTGCCCGAGGCCCAGGTGGCCAGCCTGTTCGACGAGGCGCTGGCGTTTCCTGGCTACCAGCTCACGATTGACCTGGAGCGCCAGGTCATCGTCAAGCCGCAAGGCGAGGAACTGCCTTTCGAGGTGCAGGCCTTCCGCAAATACTGCCTTCTCAACGGCTTTGACGACATCGGCCTGACCTTGCTGCAAAGTGACAAGATCAAGGCTTTTGAAGCCCAGCGCCTGGCCAGCAAGCCGTGGCTGAGCCACACGGTCGCCGGCTGATGGGCTGATGGGCTGATGGGCTGATGGCAAGGGAAAGTAGCCCTTGAAAGCCTGTCCACCTCCTTCCAAAGCTAAATTTAAATAAAAACATGCTGCAGCGCAATGAATACATGTGTCAGCAGCTACAAATAACATAGCAAAATGAAAATCGCAATTCTTCCCGGTGACGGTATCGGCCCAGAAATCGTCGCCGAGGCCGTCAAGGTTCTGAATGTTCTGGACTTGAAATTTGAAACCGAAACCGCCCTGGTTGGCGGCGCCGCCTACGAGGCCCACGGCCACCCGCTGCCCGAAGCCACGCTCAAGCTGGCCAAGGACGCCGACGCGGTGCTGTTCGGCGCCGTGGGCGACTGGAAATACGACACGCTCGACCGTCCGCTGCGCCCCGAGCAGGCGATTTTGGGCCTGCGCAAGAACCTCGGCCTGTTCGCCAACTTCCGCCCGGCCATCTGCTACCCGCAGCTGGTCGAGGCATCGAGCCTGAAGCGCGAGCTGGTGGCCGGCCTGGACATCCTGATCATCCGCGAGTTGACCGGCGACATCTATTTCGGCCAGCCTCGCGGGCGCCGGGTGGCTATCGATGGGCATTTTCCGGGCGCCGAGGAAGCCTTTGACACCATGCGCTACTCACGGCCCGAGATCGAGCGCATTGCCCATGCCGCCTTCCAGGCTGCCCGCAAGCGCGGCCAACGCGTCACCAGCGTGGACAAGGCCAATGTGCTGGAAACCTTCCAGTTCTGGAAAGACGTGGTGACCGAGGTCGGCCTGCAGTATCCCGACGTGGCGCTGGACCACATGTACGTTGACAACGCCGCCATGCAGCTGGTCAGGGCGCCCAAGAAATTCGATGTGGTGGTGACCGGCAACATGTTCGGCGACATCCTGTCGGACGCCGCTGCCATGCTGACCGGCAGCATCGGCATGCTGCCGTCGGCGAGCCTGAACGACAAGAGCCAAGGCCTGTACGAGCCCAGCCACGGCAGCGCGCCCGACATCGCCGGCAAGGGGGTGGCCAATCCGCTGGCCACCATTCTCAGCGCGGCCATGATGCTGCGCTTCAGCCTGAATCAGCCCGAAGCCGCCGCGCGCATCGAAAAAGCCGTAGACAGCGTGCTGAGCCAGGGCCTGCGCACGCCCGATATCCACAGCGAAGGCACGACCCAGGTTGGCACAGTCGAAATGGGTGACGCGGTGGTCAGGGCGTTGGCGCTGTAGTGACGTTTTTTGGCGGCAAACTGCTGTTTTCCGGCAGTTTGCCGGCGCGCCTCATCCGGCGCCAGGGCAAGCCTGGCTACAATCCATTGCATGTGTAAAAGCCCCGCCCTCCCCCGCTGCCCTGCCGCCTTGCGCACAGACAGCCCGGCGCCGGCTTTTATCCAGATCACCGCAACGACCACCATTAAAGGCTAGCAAGCCCGGTTCGTCGTGCCCGCCGGCTCGATGAGCCGGGCCAAAAAGCCGATTTTTTCGTACTTTTTAAGGGCAACTCATGAAACTCACAGGCAATCTCACAGGGCTCGTCGGCTGGCGCGGCATGGTCGGCTCGGTCCTGATCGACCGCATGCAGGCCGAAGGCGACTTCGAGCTGATCGAGCCGGTCTTCTTCTCGACCTCCAACGCCGGCGGCAAAGCCCCTGCGCAGGCGAAAAACGAAACCACTCTGAAGGACGCTTTTGACATTGATGCGCTCAAGAAGTGCGACATCATCATCACCGCCCAGGGCGGCGACTACACCTCGGAAGTATTTCCCAAGCTGCGGGCCGCCGGCTGGCAAGGCCACTGGATCGACGCGGCCTCGACCTTGCGTATGAACGACGATGCGGTCATCATCCTCGACCCGGTCAACCTGCCGGTCATCCAGAACGCGCTGGCCAAGGGCGGCAAAAACTGGATCGGCGGCAACTGCACCGTCAGCTGCATGCTGATGGGCGTAGGCGCGCTCTACAAGGCCGGCCTGGTCGAATGGATGACCAGCATGACCTACCAGGCCGCATCCGGCGGCGGCGCCCAGCACATGCGCGAGCTGCTGACCCAGTACGGCACGCTCAACAGCGAGGTCAAGGCTCTGCTGGACGACCCGAAATCAGCCATCCTGGAAATCGACCGGCGCATCCTGGCCAAGCAGCAGTCGCTGACTCCTCTTGAAACCGCCAATTTTGGCGTTCCGCTGGGCGGCAGCCTGATCCCCTGGATCGACAAGGACCTGGGCAACGGCATGAGCAAGGAAGAATGGAAAGGCGGCGCCGAGACCAACAAGATCCTGGGCCAGGGCGCGAGCTTCGGCACCGCCGAAACCCCGGTCGATGGTTTTTGCGTGCGCATCGGCGCCATGCGCTGCCACAGCCAGGCGCTGACCTTCAAGCTCAAAAAAGACGTGCCGCTGGCCGACATCGAGGCCCTGATTGCTGCCGACAACGCCTGGGTGAAGGTCATCCCCAATACGCGGGAGGCTTCCACCAAGGACCTGACCCCGGTTGCCGTCACCGGAACGATGCAAATTCCGGTGGGCCGCCTGCGCAAGCTGGCCATGGGACCTGACTACTTGGGCGCTTTCACCGTCGGCGACCAGCTGCTGTGGGGCGCTGCCGAGCCGCTGCGCCGCATGCTGCGGATATTGCTGCAGGCATGAGCTGAGAAAATCTGGCAACCGGCAACATACAATCAGGCGCCGTAACAAAACGATTCATTGCGTTGCCAGCAGACAACGCAAAAATCAGTGTGTATGCCTGTTTACCCGGCGTGTCAATTCTTAACCAATGTCTTAACTTGTCAGTCCCAAGGCTTGATGTTAAGGTTGATTGTCAAAAATCAGCATCAAGGCTTTTGTGCGTTCAAGCAGTAAACCTTTTCCATCAGACCGAGTACCGGAGACTCAAACCCCATGAATAATCGCGGTCGCTGGCGCCTTGGTGCCATGGCAAGTGCCATTGCATTGCTCGCAAGCTTGGCAAGCCTTGAGGCTCACGCCGTGGCACTGGGCCGAATCACGGTTCAATCGGCATTGGGCGAAGCCCTTCGGGCTGAAATCGATATTTCAGACCTCAACCCCGAGGAAGTTGCCAGCCTGAGAATCGGCATCGCATCGGCTGACGTTTTCAAGGCTGCCGGCTTTGATTACACCGCTGCCGCAGCAGGCCTTGATGTCAAGCTGCAGCGCAGGGCCGACGGCAGATCCTATCTGCGCCTGACCAGCAACCGAGCCATGACCGAGCCTTTCGTGGACCTGATCCTTGAGGCCAAATGGTCTTCTGGACGTGTCACCCGTGACTACACGATGCTGTTCGACCCGCCCAATCTTCGCAACAACAGCAACCCGGTCATGGCGACGCCTTCAGCGCCAGTGCTGTCGCGCCCACCTTTGGCCAGAGCGGAAGTTTTCCCGAGGGAAACGATGCCAGCCGCCCCGCCCCGGCCGGTGGTCCGGGCTGCACCTGCAGTCGCCAGGGCAGCCCCGACCCCCAGAGCTGTACCTGCTGAAAAAATGTCCGCCGGCCCCGGTGCGACCCAGGTCACCGTCAAGCCTGGCGACAATGCAAGCAAGATTGCGGCCCGTACCAAGGCCCCCACGGTGTCGCTGGACCAGATGCTGGTGGCCATGCTCAGGAGCAATCCAGAGGCTTTCGCCGGCGGCAACATCAATGTGCTTAAATCCGGCGCCGTGCTGGACATTCCAGATGCGCAGACCGCCATTGCACTTGCTTCAGGCGAGGGGAAACCAGCGCTGGTGGCCCAGAGTCCGGATTTCAACAGCTTTCGTGGCAAATTGGCCAATGACGTGCCAGCCGCACAGGTTGGCAGCGCAGACCGCCAGGCAGGCGGCAAAGTGCAGGCCAAGGTCGAAGACCGCGCGCAGCCTGGCACCTCCCCCGACAAGCTGACCCTTTCCAAGGGAGCAGTTCAGGGCCAGCCAGCCAACACCTCCGCAGAACAGGCGGCCAGAGATGCCGCAGAGCTGGCTGGCAAGAATGCTGCCAGCCGCGCAGCCGTGCCTTCGGAAACTGCGCCCGCCAGTCCTGGCACAGTGCCAGCCACCAGCGTGGCCACAGCAGCGCCAGGCATGGCAGCGTTGCCCGTGCCATCAACCAGTTCGACAACCGCATCAGGCGCTGCAGCCATCACCGCAACGCCGGCGCAGGCAAGCGTTACCGCATCGGCGCCCGTGGCCGGCGAAGGAGAAGCACCTCTGACGCCAGCATCAGTACCAGTACCCGCTGCAGCCAAGGCAGAAGCAGCGTCGGCACCCGCACCGGCCAAGAAACCGGCCGTGATTGCGCCACCTGCCCCGGAGCCGGGCCTGGTTGACCAGATGATGGGCAATTCACTGCTGTGGTTCGGTACTGGCGGCGCCCTGCTGGCATTGCTGCTGGGCGGCTTGGCATTTGCGCGCTACCGCAAGAACAAAAAACTGCAGCATGTTGACAGCTCTTTCCTTGACAGCCGCCTGCAGCCAGACTCTTTCTTTGGTGCCAGCGGCGGCCGGCGCGTGGACACCAGCGAAAGCAATGTAGGCGGGTCGTCCATCGCCTATTCGCCAAGCCAGCTCGACGCGGCCGGCGATGTCGATCCTGTGGCAGAAGCGGATGTCTATCTGGCCTATGGGCGCGACCAGCAGGCAGAAGAAATTCTCAGGGAAGCCTTGCGCAACTACCCGACTCGCCTGGCGATTTACACCAAGCTGCTCGAAATTTTGGCCAAGCGCCGTGACGTCAAGGCTTTTGAAGGCGTGGCCCGTACCGCCTTCAAGCAGAGCAAGGGGCAAGGCGGCGAATGGCTTTACGTCAGCCAGCTGGGTCGTGAGCTGGACCCAGGCAACCCAATGTACCAGCCAGGTGCCGAGCCCACGGGTAGCCTGCAGGAAAACGGCGTCTCCGACTTCATGCCGATCAGCGCCATCACGCCGTTGGCGGCAGCCGAAGTGCCGTCCGACAGCAAAAATGCCGTCGATATGGATCTTGACCTGGATCTTGATTTTTCGCTGGATGAAGAACCAGCTCCGGTGGTTGGCAAACCAGCACCGCTCAATCTGCCCAAAACCGCCAGCCCAATCCCCGCTATTGCAGCACCGTCGGCTGTTTTGAACCTAGACGACCTAGATCTTGACCTTGATCTGGATTTAGACCTGGATCTGGACAGCCCTGCTGCGGCTGCAGCGCCATCGCCACGCCCTGCTGCCAGCGCCCCGCCTACTGCGCCGGCAAAAC
This sequence comes from Polaromonas sp., assembly GCA_028291905.1. Classification (GTDB taxonomy): domain Bacteria; phylum Pseudomonadota; class Gammaproteobacteria; order Burkholderiales; family Burkholderiaceae_C; genus Polaromonas. The sequence continues at coordinate 2,434 of JAQGNK010000541.1, read as the reverse complement.
CGCACTCATCCGAAATTGATTTCCTGTCCGAAGGTCTGGACTTTACGCCCGAGCCTTTTGTGCCTGCCAAGACATCCATCGCCCCGGCCGCGCCCATTACCCAAAGCGGCATGCTGGAGTTTGACATGAACTCATTCTCGCTGGACCTTGGCCCCGTCGTGGTAAAGGCGCCAACAGCGCCAATGCCAGCGTCAGCAGCGGCAAAGCAGGAGCCAGAGTCGGATTCAGAAGACGACCCGCTTGAAATCAAATTCTTGTTGGCTGAAGAATTTCGCATCCTGGGGGATTCGGACGGCGCCAGGTCGTTGGCTGACGAGGTGATGGCCAAGGCCAAGGGCCCGCTGAAAGTCAAGGCCCAGGCCTTCCTGAACTCCCTGATGTGACCGAACTCTGAACAAGGTAAGCTCGCCCCAGGGAAAGCGCTTGTGAGGATTGCGCTTGGCATCAGCTACAGCGGCACTGCTTATGAAGGCTGGCAAAGCCAGCTTTCGGGCAACACCGTGCAGGACAAGCTCGAACTCGCACTGAGCCGGTTTTCAGTCCGGCCAGTGCGGGTGATGTGCGCCGGCCGCACCGATGCTGGCGTTCATGCCCTGATGCAGGTCGCCCATTTCGACACCCCGCTGCTACGTGAAACCGCCTCGTGGGTACGCGGCACCAACGCGTTTTTGCCCTCCGACATTGCGGTGCAGTGGGCTCAGCCGGTTCCCGATGAATTTCACTCGCGCGCGAGCGCAATTGCACGCCGCTATGCCTATGTGGTGCTCGAATCCCCGGTTCGCCCCAGCGTCGAGGCCGGGCGTGTCGGCTGGGTTTATCGTCCGCTTGATGGTGCAGCAATGCGGCAAGCCGCCCTGCACCTGATGGGTGAACATGACTTCAGCTCATTCCGGGCTGCGCAGTGCCAAGCCAAGTCCCCGGTGAAGACAATGAACCGGATCGAGATTTCCCAGCGCGTCGGTGCCGGCGCCGGCTCGCGTTATTGGCGTTTCGAGTTTGAAGCCAATGCCTTTCTGCACCACATGATCCGCAACATCATGGGCTGCCTGCTGGCCATCGGCCAGGGCAACCAGCCGCCCGGCTGGCTGGCCGAGGTGGTGGCAGCCCGTCGCCGCGATGCCGCCGCCCCCACCTTTTCTCCCGATGGCCTGTATTTCCTGGGGCCGGTGTATGAGGAGCGCCACGGCCTGCCCTCGCGCACGGCGGCTTATGATTGGCTGCCATGAATACCGCAACGCTTTTTAGCCGCACCCGGATCAAGATTTGCGGCCTGACCCGAGAAGAAGATGTCGATGCCGCCGTCGCCGCTGGCGCGGATGCCATCGGCCTGGTCATGTACCCACGCAGCCAGCGCCATATCTCGCTGGAGCGCGCCGCCGCGCTGGCCAGCCGGCTGCCCCCCTTTGTGACGCCGGTGCTTTTGTTCGTCAATGCGAATGCTATGGAAATAATAGCTGCCTGCGCACGTATTCCCTGCGCAATCCTGCAGTTTCATGGTGATGAGACGCCTGAAACCTGCCTGCAGGCGGGCAGGCCCTTCATGCGCGCAGCCCGGATTCCGCTGGACGAGAATACCGAGCCGGGCAGCCTGCGCTTTGATCTCTTAAAATACGCGCAAGATTATTCAGCAGCCCAAGCCATCCTGCTCGACGCGCATGTCGAAGGTTACGGCGGTGGCGGAAAAACATTCAATTGGTCACTTCTTCCTCCAAGCGTCAACGCTCACCTCGTTTTGTCTGGTGGGTTGACGCCTGCAAATGTGACCGATGGCATTTTGCAAGTCAGGCCGCGCTGCACTACGCTGGCCGTTGATGTGAGTTCAGGCGTCGAGATGTCCAGGGGCATCAAGAGCGCCGACAAGATCAATCAATTCGTCGCGGCCGTCCGCGCTGCCGACGAGCAACTTGCAAAGAATATTGTTCACCATGTACGACTATCACCAACCTGACATTGCAGGCCATTTCGGCATCTACGGCGGCAGTTTTGTTTCGGAAACCCTCACGCACGCCATCAATGAGCTGAAGGTCGCCTACGCCAAGTACCAGAACGATCCGGAATTCCTGGCCGAGTTCAACTACGAGCTGAAGCATTTCGTCGGCCGCCCTTCCCCCATCTACCATGCGGCGCGCACGAGCCGCGAGCAGGGCGGCGCGCAGATCTACCTCAAGCGCGAAGACCTCAACCACACCGGCGCGCACAAGATCAACAACACCATCGGCCAGGCCATGCTGGCCCGGCGCATGGGCAAGCCGCGCATCATTGCCGAAACCGGCGCCGGCCAGCATGGCGTGGCCACCGCCACCATCTGCGCCCGCTACGGCCTGGAATGCGTGGTGTACATGGGCAGCGAGGATGTCAAGCGCCAAAGCCCCAACGTCTATCGCATGAACCTGCTGGGCGCCACCGTGGTGCCGGTCGAGAGCGGCAGCAAGAC
>JAQGNK010000361.1 GCA_028291905.1 Polaromonas sp. | reverse complement strand
TGGAGCGCTTCGGCGTCGATGGCCTGCGGGTCGATGCGGTCGCCTCGATGCTCTACCGCGACTACAGCCGCCAGCCCGGCGAATGGATTCCGAACCAGCATGGCGGGCGGGAGAACCTGGAAACCATTACCTTCCTCAAGCGGATGAACGAGGTGATCGGCGGCGAGCGGCCTGAAGCCGTCACCCTGGCCGAGGAATCGACCTCGTTTCCGGGCGTGTCGCGCCCGACCCATTCCGGGGGCCTGGGTTTTCACTACAAATGGAACATGGGCTGGATGCACGACACGCTCAAGTACATCGCCCGCGACCCGCTGCACCGCAGCCACCACCAGAACGAGCTGACCTTCGGCCTGACCTACGCCTTCAGCGAGAACTTCGTGCTGCCGATCTCGCACGATGAAGTGGTGCACGGCAAGGGCTCGCTGCTGGGCAAGATGCCCGGCGACACCTGGCAGCAGTTCGCCAACCTGCGGGCCTACCTGGGCTTCATGTTCGGCCACCCCGGCAAAAAGCTGCTGTTCATGGGCTGCGAATTCGCGCAGGTGCGCGAGTGGAATCACGACCGCAGCCTGGACTGGCACTTGCTGGCCGACCCGCTGCATGCCGGCATGCAGCGGCTGGTGCGCGACCTCAACCAGCTCTACCGGGCCACACCGGCGCTGCACCAGCTCGACTTCACGCCCGCCGGGTTTGAATGGATCGACTACCAGGATGCGGCGCATTCGATGCTCTGCTTCATCCGGCGCGGCATTGATGCGGGCAGCTTCATCGTGGTGGTCTGCAATTTCACGCCCACCGTGCAAACCGCCTACCGCATCGGCGTGCCCCAGCCCGGCGACTACCGTGAGCGGCTCAACACCGACTCCACCCATTACGGCGGCAGCAACGCCGGCACCCCGCTGGGCATGGCCACGGCAGAGGCGGCAGCCTGGCACGGCCAGCCGCATTCCATCGTGCTGACCGTGCCGCCGCTGGCCACGGTGATGCTGGAATGGACCGCATGAAGCCTGAGTTAACCACTGCCCTGCTGCCCGGCAAGCCCTGGCCGCTGGGCGCCACCTGGGATGGCCAGGGCATCAATTTCGCCGTGTTCTCGGCCCATGCGCAGGCCATGGCGCTGTGCCTGTTCGACGACACCGGCGCCAATGAGACCCACCGGCTGGTGCTGCCGGCCCATACCAACGATGTCTGGCACGGCTACCTGCCGGGCGCCGGGCCCGGCTTGGTCTACGGCCTGCGGGCGCACGGCTTCTGGCGGCCCGACCGGGCGCACCGCTTCAATCCGCACAAGCTGCTGCTCGACCCCTACGCTCGCGAGATCGTCGGCGCGTTCGAGTGGCGCGACGAGCATTTCGGCGCCGACCGCCAGCACCTGCTCCACATGGACACGCGGGACAACGCCGTCTTCGCGCTCAAGGCGAGGGTGGTGCATGACGATTTCGACTGGCAGGGCGACCAGCCGCCCTGCGTGCCGCTGCCCGACACGGTGCTGTACGAGCTGCATGTCAAGGGCTTCTCTAAACTGAACCCGCAGCTGCCCGAAGCCCTGCGCGGCAGCTACGCCGGCCTGGCGCATCCAGCCTCGCTGGCGCACCTCAAACGCCTGGGCGTCACCAGCGTCAGCCTGCTGCCGGTGCATTACGCGGTGGACGAAGAGCGGCTGGCAGCCATCGGATTGCGCAACTACTGGGGCTACAACACGCTGGGGTTTTTCGCGCCCAATCCCCGGCTGGCGTGCGGCCACGGCGGTTTGAACCCACGCGACGAATTCCGTGCCATGGTCAGAGCGCTGCATGCCCAGGGCATCGAGGTGCTGCTGGACGTGGTGTTCAACCACACCGCCGAGTCCGACGGCACCGGCCCCACCTTGAGCTTTCGCGGCCTGGACAACGCCAGCTACTACCGCCACGCCCCCGAGTCACCCGCCACCTTCGAGAATCACAGCGGCTGCGGCAACACCCTGGATATCCGCCAGCCCCGCGTGCTGCAGTTGGTGATGGACAGCCTGCGTTATTGGGTTGGCAGCATGCATGTCGATGGCTTTCGCTTCGACCTGGCGCCGGTGCTGGGCCGGGGCGATCACGGCTTCGAGCCGGGCGGCCCTTTTTTCACCGCCGTGGCGCAGGACCCGGTGCTGTCGCAAGTCAAGATGATTGCCGAGCCCTGGGACATCGGCCCCGGCGGCTACCAGGTGGGCAACTTTCCGCGCGGCTGGCTCGAATGGAACGACCATTTCCGCGACGTGATGCGCGGCTTCTGGCTGCAGGACATCCGCAGCGCCTGCACGCGGGGCGATTTTGCGCTGCGGCTGTGCGCCTCGTCCGACCTGTACCAGCGCCGCAACCGGGCGCCCGCCGTGTCGGTCAATTACGTGGTGTCGCATGACGGCTTCACCCTGCGCGACCTGGTGAGCTACAGCGAGCGCCGCAACCAGGCCAACGGCGAGAACAACCGCGACGGCCACGGCCACAACCTGAGCACCAACTGCGGCATTGAAGGCCCGACCGACGACCCGCAGATCAACGCGCTGCGCGGCCGGCTGCAGCGCGCCCTGCTGGCGACCACCCTGCTGGCGCAGGGCACGCCGATGCTGTGCGCCGGCGATGAGCTGGGCCACAGCCAGCGCGGCAACAACAACCCGTATTGCCAAGACAACGCCATCACCTGGATCGACTGGGCGCATGCGGACGAAGACCTGATCGACTTCACCGCCTGGGTGCTGTCGCTGCGCCGCCAGCTGCTGCCCTTCGGCAACCGCTGGTACAGCGGCCTGACCGACACGCTCGGCCTGCACGACCTGTCCTGGCTGCGCAGCAACGGCGAAGTTCTGCAGGGCCAGGCCTGGCGCGACAACAGCGAGGGCGTGCTCGGCTGCCTGATCGGCCAGCCAGGCCGCGCCAGGGCGCCGCTGCTGCTGCTGGTGAACCCGGACAGCGAAACCCATGAATTCATGCTGCCCGCCGGCGTCTGGCAGGCGGTGCTGGACACCGCCCATCCGCGCGGCGCGGCCCGCTGGCACGGGCAAGGCGAGTTCGCCTTGCGGCTGGGCGCCCACAGCCTGGTGCTGCTGGTGGCCGCCGGCAATGAAGTCGCTTTCTAGACAGCGCCCCATCACTCTTACCTTCAATCACAGCATTCAAGGCATGCAGCGGATTTTTGCTACTGAATTCATAGCTGATTGCGCAGACGGTTCCTGCGCAAGCGGCCTGTTTGATGCTAAAAATAGGTTTACTGGCTAAAACGAATGTCCTCCAGCGTCAAATCAACCTGACTTTTCATCACGGCATTCAAGAAACAAGGCACGTCAATGCTCATGCGCTACTGAATTCATAGCTGCTCGCGCAGACGCTGCCTGCGCAAACGGCCATTTTTACCTGATTTATTTGATTAGCTACTTGCCTCAGACACGCCTTTCCTCGCGTCATTCCCGCAAAGGCGGGAATCCAGTGCGCCATGTCCCGCTCCGGCTGGATTCCCGCCTTCGCGGGAATGACAGTTTTGACTAGCCGAGCCAAGTAGCTAATCAGCCTGTTTGATGCTTGACTCATGCCTGCCGGCAAAAACGAATGCACACCAGCTCTTTGCCCTTTCAGCCGTTCCACCCCTTCAATCTGTCAACTGCCGGGCTATCACCATGACCTTTCCCCGCGCCAGCGGCGTGCTGCTGCACCCCACTTCCCTGCCCGGCCCGCACGGCAGCGGCGACTTCGGGCCGGCGGCCTACCATTTCGTCGACTGGCTGGTCACGGCAAAGCAAAAGCTCTGGCAAATCCTGCCGCTGGGCGGCATCGGCCCCGGCAACTCGCCCTACATGAGCAGCTCGGCCTTCGCCGGCAACCTGCTGCTGATCGACCTGGCCGCGCTGCAGCGGCAAGGCTGGCTGGAGGAAGACGATTTGCTGCCCGAGGCCGGCTTCAGCGCTCGCCGCATCGATTTCACCGCCGTCGTGCCCTGGCGCATGGCCCGGCTTCGCAAAGCGGCCTTGCGGTTCGCGCAGGCGGGCAGCGCCTCGGACCAGACCGATTTCGCGCAGTTCGGCCTGCAGCATGCCCGCTGGCTCGACGACCATGCGCTGTTCATGACGCTGGCCGAAATCCACGGCACCGGCGACTGGTGCGACTGGCCCGCGCCGCTGGCCCGGCGTGACCCGCAGGCGCTGCGCGAAGCCAGCCTGGCCCACGGCGAGCGCATCAGCTTCTTTAAATTCGGCCAGTGGTGCTTTTACCGGCAGTGGAAAAACCTGCGCGCCTACGCCAACGAACGCGGCGTCAAGATCGTCGGCGACGCGCCCATCTTCATCGCCTACCAAAGCGCCGACGTGTGGGCGCGGCAGGAGCTGTTCGAGCTGGACGCGGAAGGCCGGATGGGGGTGATTGCCGGCGTGCCGCCCGATTTTTTCAGCGCCACCGGCCAGCGCTGGGGCAACCCGCTCTACCGCTGGAGCGCCCACGCGGCGGAAAACTACGACTGGTGGACCGAGCGGTTGCGCAGCATCTTCGAGCTGGTGGACATCGTGCGCATCGACCATTTCCGGGGCTTTGCCGGCTACTGGGAAATCCCGGCCAGCGAGCCGACCGCCATCCGGGGCCGCTGGCTGCCCGGCCCCGGCGC